>JARKQW010000133.1 GCA_029974695.1 Syntrophobacteraceae bacterium
GTCCCGATGGCGGCCAGCTCGAGGTATTTTCCCCCCAGGCGGGGCCGGGGGAACCCGCCGGCCAAGGCTTTGCGAAGCCGGGTCAGGAAAAGAAGGGTGAGCCCCGAAGAGCAGAATTCCTTGAAGGGAGAAGGGCACCCCGGTTGCTTGGGGTTGACGAGGACCGTGGCGGGGGCGGCCCCTTCCCGAGGGACCTCGTGGTGGTCGAGGACGAGGCAATCGGCCCCGAGGCCACGGATCCGTTCGATTTTCTCCCTTTCGGAAGTCCCGCAGTCCATGACCACAAAAAGCCCGGCATCCGGATGATCCGGAATCGCCCGCCCGGGAATGCCGTACCCTTCCTCCCGGTCGGGAAGCACCACGGAGAAGTTATGGTAACCGATCTCCCTCAAAAACAGGGACATCTGGGCGGCGCTCGTGATTCCGTCGCAGTCGTAGTCGGCCACCAAGACCACTTTGCGGTCCTCTCGAAGCCGGCGGGCCATGAGGTCCGCCCCCTCTTCCAGGCCTTTCACGGCAAGGTACGCCTTCAGGTCTGCGAGCTCCGAGGACAGAAAGGAGGGACCGGCTCCCCGGTTTTCCAGGAGGATTCGGACCACGTCTTCCACGGAGCAGGGCTGCTGCTGCGCGGCGATCTCCCATTTCCACTCGATCATCGGCACCGGTCTTCCGTCCCGGGATGGATTCGCCAACGGACTGTTTCCCTTTCCCCCCGCCCTTCCCGTCGAGGGAGGAGGAAGGTCCCCTTCATTTGGCCAGAGAGGAGGGGCGGTGCTTCGTTGGGGGCAGGTCCCGGTTTTGTGTCTCGAAACCCAAGGCTGCTCATTTTCACTGAAATCTTCCCACCTATCGAGTACCCATTTTGCCAAAAATCTGGTATAAGGACCGCCGTTTCTTTCCTTTTGACCCTTTTTACCCGGGGCTGAAAGGTTGTCAAGGCCCGGGATTTGCCCCGGCAGGGGTGGAAAGACCCGAAAGAATCGAGGGAAGGTTCCGGCCCGTATACGGAATCTTCTCGCGGGTTTTGCATTCCGTGCCGGGGAGCGATATATTGAGGACCCTGCCTTGTGGTTTTTGTTGGAGCTTTTATCAGGAACCGTGTTGAGGACCCAACGTTGTTGGGTTAGGCATGAAGACATCACCCGTCATCCTTTCAATATCCCCTGCTCCCAGCAGACTCCCGTTCCCTTGAGAACCGAAGGTACACCCTTCCCGTGGGAAGGAAGGCACGAAGCTGGATCCAGAGGCGTTCCGGAAGCCATAGGAGCTGTCATCATGGACACGTTTACGTATCTGAAGAATTTCATTCGTGACAGAAACGTTGCGTCTATTACTCCCACCTCTTCCTTTTGCGTTCGGAAGGTCTGCAACAAGATCAATTTTGACCGAAGCGAGCTCATCGTCGAATACGGCCCCGGCACGGGGGTCTTCACCGACTACCTGTTGAGACGGATGAGAAACGACGCGCGGCTTATCCTCATCGAGCGCAACAAGAACTTCAACTCGATCCTGGAAAAAAACTTTCACGATCCCCGGGTCACCATTGTGAACGGCAGTGCCGAAAACGTTTTGGATGCCTTGAACAACAGCAAGGAAACCAAGGCGGACTGTATCTTGTCCGGGATTCCTTTCATGCTCCTTCCCCGGGAGCTCAAGCACAGGATCCTTGCCAACACCCACGAGGCCCTCAAGAAAGGGGGCAAGTTCCTGGTCTACCAAACCTGTTTTCAGACCGAAAACCACCTCAAGGTGCACCTTGACCGATACTTTCCCGTCGTCCGAACCAAATTCGAGATGTTGAACATCCCTCCCCTCCGAGTTTATGAAGCCATCAAGTAGCGATTCGCCCGGCTGGAAGGAACGGGACATCGAGAACTTCCAATTCCGGCGAATCCATCCCTCCCTTTTCATGGGCACGGCCAGCGATCGATACAGCGGCTGGGTGGGGCAGATCTACACCCGGGAGCTCTACGAGGGGCGAATTCGGGCACGGACTCACCGGGTCGGACCCAACTCCTTTCGGGAAGAGGTCCTGCCGGTGGAGAGCGTCGACGAATATTTCCAGCACTTCGGCGTCCTCGAGATCGATTACACCTTCTACGACACGCTCCTATGCGCCCGGGGAAATCCTACGGCCACCCACCGAATCCTGGGAGAATACCGGCAGCGGCTTTCGGGAGAGGACGCACTGGTCCTCAAAGTCCCCCGACTCATTTTCGCCCGGAAAATCATGCAGGCGGGGAAACTTCTTCCAAATCCCCTGTACCTTGACCCGGAGGCCTTCGTCCGCAGGTTCTACGAACCGGCCTGCCGGCTCCTGGGAAACCACCTGAGGGGGATGGTGTTCGAACAGGAATATCAGCGGGCGTCCGATCGGGCCTCGGTAGATCGGTTCATCGAAGAGTTGGACAACTTCTTTCGTTCCATCCCCCGGGACGACCGCTACCACATCGAAGTGAGGACCCCCCGATACCTGGTTTCCCCGGTTTTCTCCCTTTTTCTGACCCACGGAATCGGACAGGTTCTTTCCCATTGGACCTGGCTGCCCCCCCTCTCGAAGCAGTGGGATCTGTCCGGAAGGCGTGGTTCCAACCGCGGCGGCCAGGTCGTCCTTCGGCTCATGACTCCCCGGGGAATGCGCTACGAACAAGCCTATGCCCGAGCCCAACCATTTGACAAACTCGTTCCCGGCATGCTACAGCCCGACATGATCGAGGATACGGTCCGGATCATCCGGGACGGATTGGATCGGGGGTTGCGTGTCCATGTGATCGTCAACAATCGTGCCGGAGGAAACGCACCCCGGATCGCCCGGCGGATCGCCCGCCTCTTCCTGGTCCGGGAAAAGGAACGGACCCCCGAGGCATAGGGCATGGAAAGACGTTGTGCAGACCGTTCCGCGGGGAGGATCGGACGGCCGCGCACCGGAGGTGGAAACACGGGGTTGCCGGGTTCGCCCCTCCCGGACGACGTTTCTTTCCTGCCGCCGACTCGAAACGACACTCCTTCCGGCACTCGCGACCCGGCTTTGGTCTCTGAATCACCCCGTCGGGGTACAAAACGAGGAGCAATTCATGAAATCTGTGGAAAGACTGCTGATTTGTGCCGTCGTGGCTTGGACCCTTGGATTCCATCTTGAGCCCGCCCTTGCCGATGAGGTTTCCGATCAGATCAAGGAGGCCCTGCAACAATACGAAAGGGGAAATCTCTCCGAGGCGGCCAATTCTCTGCGGTTTGCCGTCGGCCAGATCCAGCAGAAGCTCTCCGGGGACCTCAAAGACGTGTTTCCTCCACCGCTGAGCGGCTGGAGTGCCGAGGAGACCACGGGAGACTTCGGTGCGGCATCCTTCCTGGGAGGTGGGATCTCGGCCTCCCGCCATTATTTCGTCCGGGACTCCGATCGAGCGGTCGACCTCGAGATCGTTACGGATTCCCCGCTGCTGCAATCCGTCCTGATGTTCTACAGCAACCCCGCCTTCTATGCGAACCAGCCCGACGCCAAGCTGGTGAAGATTCAGAACCGAAAGGCCGTTCAGAAGTACTCGGCCCAGGACAAAGAAGGGGAAATCAACCTCGTCATCGGCTCTCGAATGCTCGTTTCCATCAAGGCAATGGGGTTGGACAAGCCGGACGACATGGTTGCCTATGCCAACGCCATTCGCTACGACGCCCTGGAGAGGTTCTTGGAAAAGTAGTCAGCCGGGTCCGCAACCCCGGGAGGGCCGGTGCTGGGACGGCATGGAAAAGTCTTTCTTTACACACGGACCATGCTACAATGCCGGGAACAGGTGCTTCATTGCAGGGGCCAAACCATGGACGGCCCGGTGCGATCCCGGGGGCTGGGCCGGGGGGTGCCGCAACCGGCCGAGTCCGTTCCCAACATTGGTTCGAGATTGATTTATGGCCAGGACAGCGATCTGTTCGGAAGACCCCAACGACCTGCTCCGGACTTCTCTGGAGTACCAGACTCGTCTGAATCAGATCTACAAGCTTCTCCATGAAGCTCACAATTTCATGGACGTCCTCCCGGACCTGGAGAAGGATCTCTTGTCCCTTCTGAGGGCGGAGCGCCTGACCATTTACCAAAAGGGTCGCGGAGACCGGGAGATCGTTTCTCGCTACAAGACGGGCCGGGAAATCAAGGAAATCCGCCTCCCCCTCAGCACCACTTCCATCGCGGGGTACGTGGCCCTCACCCAGCAAGCCCTGCGCATTGACGATGTATACGACAGCAAGGCCCTGGCTTCCATTCACGCCAACCTGACCTTTGATTCGAGCTTCGATCAGAGATCGGGGTTTAGAACTCGATCCATGATCGTGCTGCCCATCAAGTTCGGCGATGTTTTGCTGGGTGTGCTCCAGATCATCAACCGCATCGGCGGGCCCTTTACGGACCAGGACCTGGTGCACGCCCGGGAAATCGCCCGAGTCATCGGGCAGAAGTTTCGCTACGACCTGGGCGGCACCAAGGGGCCTTACGACTACCTGGTTCAGACCAAGCGAATCACTCCCGAGAAGCTCGAAGAGTGCAAAAAGGTCGCTGCGGCTCAGAAAACGACCCTAACTTTCGTGCTCATGAACGAAATGAAGATCCCGGCCGAGGAAATCGGGGCTTCCCTCGAGCTCTATTATCAGGTCCCCTATATGAAGTACGATCCGGACGTGGAACTGCCCAAGGCCCTTCTCAAGAGGCTCAATGAAGCGTACCTGAGGAGCCACCTCTGGGTACCCGTCGGCGTCGACCAGGAAAAGGTGATCGTGCTCATCGACAATCCCACCGACACCAATCGGATCATGGAAATCCAGAAGGTGTTGAATGCCCGCAACTACGAATTTCGAGTGGGGCTCCCCGAAGACATCTTGAAGTTCCTGGGAGTGGGGCTGGAAATCCCCGAGCCCGAAAGCGTGAACCTGGAAGACCTGGTGGGCCGTCTCGAAGACGAAGCGGCCGTGATCGCCGACGAGCAGGACATCGCCCTGGCTTCCACGGTGAGTGAAAACGAAGCCACCGTGGTCCAGATCGTCAATCGCCTGGTCCTGGACGCCGAAAGGCTGGGGGCTTCGGACATCCATATCGAACCGGCCCGGGGGAAAGTGCCCGCGACGGTTCGCATGCGCGTGGACGGAGTGTGTCGTCCGGTGCTGAAGATCCCCGCCAGCCACATCCGGGCGGTGGTGGCCCGCATCAAGGTCGTCTCCCGGCTGGACATCGCCGAGCGGCGCAAACCCCAAGACGGGAAATTCATGGTGAAGCTCCGGGGCAAGAACCTCGAGCTTCGCGTGGCCACCATTCCCACCGTCCATGGGGAAGGAGCGGTTTTGCGGTTGCTGCATTCAGGGGGGGCCCTGCCCTTTGACAACCTGAACCTTTCCGAGCGCAACGCCCGGGAAACTAAGGAACTGGTCTCCCACCCTCATGGAATCTTCCTGGTGGTGGGTCCCACGGGTTCGGGCAAAACCACCACCCTCCATGCGATCCTGGGACACATCAACACCCCCGAGCGCAAGATCTGGACGGCGGAAGACCCCGTGGAAATCACCCAGGAGGGACTCCAGCAGGTCCAGGTGGAACCCAAGATCGGCTTTGATTTTGCCGCCGCCCTCCGGGCCTTCCTTCGAGCGGACCCGGACGTGATCCTCATCGGGGAAATTCGAGACCAGGAAACGGCTCATAGCGCCATCGAGGCATCCTTGACCGGTCACCTGGTGTTTTCGACCCTGCACACCAATTCGGCCCCCGAGACCGTGACACGGCTTCTGGACCTGGGGTTGGATCCCATGAATTTCGCCGACGCCCTTCTGGGGGTCCTGGCCCAGCGTCTCAGCCGAACCCTTTGCAGCTTCTGCAGGAAACCGCACCCCGCCTCGAACGAGGAGGTTCACCAGCTGATGGTGAGTTACGGGCAAGAGATGTTCCCGGAGCTGGGGGTGAATCCCTCGGAGATGATTCTCCAGGGTCCTGCGGGGTGCGACCGATGCGGGGGTACGGGATACCGGGGACGAATCGGCATCCATGAACTGCTGGTGGCAACCAATGCCATGAAGGTGGTCATTGCCAGGAAAAGCGGCGTGACCGAGATCCGCAACCTGGCCACCGCCGAGGGGATGCGCACCCTGATGCAGGACGGTATTGCCAAGATCGTCCGGGGTTTTACCGATTTTTCCCAGCTGCGGCGAGTGGTGGCCTGACCGCAGTCCCCTTCGTTCCTCCCACCGGAAGGTCCTCGAGGTCCTCGTTCGACACGCAGCCCCCATGCCGGTCGGTCTTCACGTTCGAGGTGGAAGCCTCGATTACCCGTTCTTCTCTCCCTTGGTTGTCCATAAGCCGGACCGGGGTCGGCCCCGGGGCCGGAGCCCCGATGGAACCTCGGGCGGCGGAAGGTTGTGCGTATCGGGGCGGCGGATAGGCCGCGACGGGCGGGAAGGCTGTAGGTTTTTCCGCCCGGAGTCGGCTTCATCTGCGGGTTGCGCGGCGCGAAACGTCCGCGACAACCCCTGCGTAGGTCTCCCCTCCTGCCCCCGGAAGCAGTTCCCCCCAGCGGAGGCCTCCGGGAGAAGGAAGGGCTTGTCGTGGTTGGACCGGGACCGGACGTCCCGCCCACGCCAGCCCCCCACCGGCTCGGACGAGATCCGGGAGCACCGTCTTGATGTCCTTGCCGACCTGTTTTTCCAGGGGATTCGAGAGACGGATCGGATCATTCGTGCTTCCGGTCCGGGACCTTGGAGGCGGTTGAAGAAGTGAGGGAACGAACCGACAGAGAGGAGGCGTGGAGCCTCTCGGCCACGTCCCTGTATTCGATGGACCGGCGCCCCCTCGGGGACCCGGATTTTGCTCACTTCACGGATCAGGGCGCGGCTCCGGCGGCAGACGGTCACGGGTACGGCCGGTCCTTGGGAGAACGCGGCCGTAGGGCACCGGAAAGCCGCCCCTGCCGTCATGCCGCCCGGGATTCTTCTGCAAGCCCGTTGCCGGACCCCCCTCGGGACCGAATCCGGCGCACGGAAACAGGACGGAGGATCGCCCCGAACGCAGACAGAGGATCCAAAGGATTTTTCGACAGGGGGGACCCGGGACCCGAGGGAACGCGTCTTTCCGGACCGCCGACTTTATTCCTTCTTGTTTTTGGGCCTCCGGATGGTGCGGGTTCGCTTGTCTCCCGCGCCTTCTTCTCCGGACGCCGGCTCCTCGGACGAGGACTGGCTTTTCTTAAGCTTGCGCTCCTGCTGGAAGCGCACCAGGGCCTCGGGCAGACCGCGCTTCTTGGCCGCACTGCTCCGCGCCCGGGTAAGCGACTTGGCCGACAGCGGCTGTTTGAGGGAAAAACCCCACTTCTTTTTGTATTCTCTGGGGTCCAAATCATGGGACCCTAAATGCTTGGTCGTCAACTGGCGCATTTCCGCACCGCATTCCATGCAAATGATCTTGTCTTCCTGAATGGAGTCTTTCGCCTCCATTTTCTCAGGAGCCTTCTCCTTGACGGATGGTTCCTCCAGGGCCTTCGCCTGGTCTAAAAGCACCCCTTCCTCTTCAGCCTTCTGCATTTTCTGCAAGGCTCCAAAAGTTTTCAATAAAGCCAGTTCAATCTGATCGGCCGTCATTTGACCAACCGATGCTTGTGCCTCCACAATGTCGGCGGCAATCTCCAAGAGCTTTCGTGTCATTGAATGCCTCCCTCTACTTAAGAATCGAATACCGGAAAACGTCTTAGCCCCATGATGAGTCCGAGTTATGATGATATCGTAGGAAGTCGTTCTTCTCGGAACGGCACCTAATGAATTCAATCGGTTAGAGTCGAAGAAACGCACTCCTCAGGACTTTTTACGAGACCATCAGCTATAATTATGTAGTGTTTTCTATATGCTGTCAATATCAACAGTACGAATAAAGGCACCTGTAAGAAATAGCAACCTCGTCCTTCCAATAACCTGAACATCTCATGACAGGTGGTCCGTTTCACGGCTGTTTGCTTTTCTCCTTTTCCAATCAAGACAGGACGACAACCTGGGGCACGACGGCAGTCGATCTCTCGGCTTCATTCCTTTTGACAGAGTCGGAGGGTTGGGATAAGTTCCCGAATTGACCTTATCCCGTCCGTGGTAAACATGGAGGAGGGGCGGACTTCCGGGTGGAGTCGACCTTCTTTCCGTTTGGACGGCTCTCACGGTTAAAGGATGAGGGAGTTGGTTTTCCCGGTTTTGCCCAGCCCCATTGGGGTGAGATGCGGACCAATTATATCGGGAGGTGGTTGCCATGTGGAAACGAACGGTCTTTGGGACAGCTCTTTTGTGCCTGCTCTCAGCTGCTTGTCCATTGGTTTTTGCCCAGAATTTTGCCGGGACCTATGTGCGCATCGGGGACAGCAAGGAATATCTGACCCTGAGCCCCGACGGCACCTTCTTCCTGAAACAGCGAAAGAAGCCTTCCGACCTGGCAAACCCTTTTCAAACCATCACGGGGCATTACCAGATCCAGGGGACCGAGATCATTCTGCGTCTTCCCGGCGGGGGGGAAGCCACGGGAAAGATTCAGGAGAACATCTTCGAGGACTCGGACGGGAAGAAATGGGCCAAGGATAAGAGCAAGATCCCCCTTCCCCAAGACACGGACAGGCGTCCCACGGAAGGTCGCGGCCAGAGGTATTGATTACCAGGTCCCCGGAAAAGTTCATGGGCCAAGAGCCTACGACCCATGGGCTCCTCCTCGGGACGGTCGGCGGGAGGGCGACGGCTGGGAGGGCCGGGAAGCGTGAATCCTGGTCCCTGCGTCTCGGCGGATTCCACCCGAAAAGACCCGCCCGAGAGCTCGACCCGTTCCTGTATGCTCCTCAACCCTACCCCTGGGTCGCCTCCGGGGGTCCCCAGACCCCCTTGCGGGTCGGGCCTTCTTTCATCATCCGTAATGGTCAGGGTCAGTGCACCCTCGTCTTTCTCGAGAACTACAGAGACCCGGCTGACCTTCGCGCTCCGGGCGATGGTGTTCATGGCTTCCCGGATCACCCGGAAGATCACGATTTTCAGGGACACGGAAATTGCCGCTTCTTCCACGGAAAACCGCTCCTCGACGGCGATGGTGAGGTGGGTATTCCGGAACTCCCCGCAGAACCAGCCGATGGTGGCGCCGATGCCCAGGTCGTCCAGCACGGACGGCCCCAGACCCGTGTAGATATTTCGTACCTCCTCGATGGGGCCCCGGACCATCGGGACAAGCGGATCCGGTAGCTCAGCCGCCTCCACTCCATCCCGTTTCAACAGCCGGAGAACGTTTTCAATGCTGAACTTGACCGCCAC
>JARKQW010000139.1 GCA_029974695.1 Syntrophobacteraceae bacterium
AGGGTGGGCGTCACACTGTGCCGGGTAAGGATCGTGGAGTTGTTTTCTTCGTTGGATGACTCGATGAGGTCCTCCGGGTCCACGAGGATCTGGAGGTAGTTCCTGCCCGACTGGCCGAAGGTGTTCCAGGGGATCTCCGCCAGGGTGCTCGCCCCGGGTTCGAGGGCGGCCTTGGTCACGGAACCGAGGAAGGTGCCGTCCGCCTGAGGAGCGTCGTCAAAGAAGGAGACCGTCACGTCGGAGGCGCTCGAGGTCCCCAGGTTGCGAACCAGAGCCAGGATCGAGGCCGGTTGACCTTCGATGGGCCCGGCAGGTACAAGAGCGACGTCTTCGGCAGAGACGGCCAGGCCGGGAAGCATGGTGGACGGGGGACCGCTCCCGCCCAGGGAGAACGAGGCGGGAGCCGTGTTGTTGTCCCGTCGACATTCTTGGACCTTTCCCTGGGGGTCCGCGACGACCCGGAAAACGTGGGTCCCTTCGACCGGGTCGTTCCATTGGACGGAAACCTCCTCGAATTCCCCCGGGGCCGGGGTCTTGGTGGTGAGGGTCGATCCCAGCAGGGCCCCCGCGGGGGGCGGGTCTTCTTTGTGGAAGGCGACTTCCACCCCGGAATCCAGGGCTACGGCCCCCCCCGTTGCCGATCCTTGCAAAAACGGCCACCCGGGCCGGGTACGCCGTCCGGTCCACCGAAAGCAGAGATGCCGTGATGTCCGGGGACCCCAGGGTTTCGTGGGGAAGAAGCGTGTTGCAGCGATAGGTGTTGTACTGTTCCCAACTGTTGGCTTCCCGGACGGGGATGGTGCCGTCGTCCCCAACGTTGGTGATGTGATAGGCGTGCTGGTTCCAGATGGGACGGGTCTTAGCCCAGGAGTTCCCGGCGTCTTCAAACACTCGAATTCCCGTCTGGCTCCCCCACGCGTAATTGTTCGCAGTGACCACCAACTCCGCCCGGCGGTCTCCGTCCACGTCGGCCACAATGGGGTATTCCTGGGCCGTTCCATTGGAGTTGGGCACCTGAAAGAGAATCGCGCCGTCCGTTCCCCGGTAGATGCGCAGGGTGTGCTCGTCCCCGTAGACGACCTCATTTTGCCCGTCTCCCTGGAAATCGAACACGGTGGACCCGGTGCTGTCGGAACTGGTGTCTTGGGTGACGCTTTGCCACAGGATGGTGCCGTCCGCCTTGTACACCACGTACCGGCATGCCCCAGCCGTCCCGATCTCGGGTGCTCCGTCCCCGTCCATGTCGGCAACGGCCGGGGGCCCACCGAAGCCTCCCCCCGGAATGGGAACGGGTCCCCACTTCAAATCGCCCGTATGATCGAGAACATGCACGGCGCCGTTGGTCACCGGCACGATTTCGGGAAAGGGGTCCTCATCCAGGTTGGCCACTGCGTTGAACCCGTTGGAAAGCTTCGTCTTCATCCAGAGGATACTTCCATCGTTCCGGTAAACCGTGTTGCCGCCGATCACCTCGGGAATTCCGTCCAGGTCGAGGTCCGCCACGATGGAGAGGGGACAGGGCAGGTATCCGCCGGTTCCGCTCAGCGCATCACACATCCGGATGGGCGGCGGCAGCTGAGCAAGCCTGCGGGAGAGGAGATCTTCAAGGTTTTCCCCGGCATGGTTGGAGCCGGTGAAAAAACAAGCGATGGTTTGCTCTTCCGTTCGAGCGACGATG
>JARKQW010000509.1 GCA_029974695.1 Syntrophobacteraceae bacterium
ACCCTGTACGGTGACTGTCGCAAGGGGAGAAGGCCTTCCTATGCGGGAGCCGCCCCTCCGGAGAAGGCCCGGCTGCTCTACGAAGCCTTCGTTTCGGAACTTCGTGGGAGCGGCCTGGGCGTGGAAACGGGACAATTCCAGGAGCAGATGGAGGTCCACCTGGTAAACGACGGACCCGTGACCTTGCTGCTGGACAGTAAGAAGAAATTCTGATTTCAGGAAGGGAGGTTCCCGACTATCGACCGGGAAACCCGCGCAGACCCTGGATCCGAGAAGTGGTCGGCATTCAGGAAGGAATCGGGCGGGAACTGAGGAAAGGTCCTGCCGGTCGAGGGGATGAGGCGGGCCATTACCTCCCGGCGAATTCCGTCAAGGGGTAATGATGGGTTGCCCGGCGCAGCAGGATCCTCGTCACCACCGCCATGAGTTCATGAAAATCGGCATCCGCGTAGGTTAGGAACCGGGGACGAAGGCCATGCCCCCGGGCAACGGTGTCCGCGTCGGAATCCGGCAAGATCAGGACGATGGGAAGGTCTCGGAAATGCTCCCTCATCTTCAGCAGGTCGGAAAGATCCAACTGAGTTCGGGGGAAAAAGACCCCGGCCAACAGATCATAGGAGCCGTGGATCATGGCCCGGCGGAGCTGCTCAATACTGGAGCATGTCAGAAGCCTCTCCCGATGAATGATGTTTCGAAGGAGACCATCCAGAATCCGATGGGTCTCATCCTGTGCGGGAGAAAAGAACAACAGGTCCATGGAGGCCGTTTCTCGATGAAGGGGTTATGGGTGTCGTCCAATCAATAGAACCCCCAATCAAGAATTGTGCCCAAAGGGTTTTCATCCAGTTTCGTTAGTGGTTACAGGCGATTGGAAGGGGGCGTCTCCGCCGGAGAACCCGAAATTGGGCAACCGATCGTCCAACAGGCCGGACGCATTCCCATAAATCGGACAGGGACCGGCCGGAAATTGTCTCCCCGAAAGGGAGGCGGAGTCTTGTCTTATGGGACTTTTGGCACCGAGGACGGCTGTAGAGGTTCGACGACAAGCGGAGCGGGGCCGCGTTTCCCGCTGCAGGGGGTGCCGAGGATGCGCGTCTTGCAGGGTCCGTGGGGGCTAACGAGACGGGAAGGCCCGGGAGGGGGCGAGGATTTCAAGCCGGATCGGCGATGTTGTATTCTTTCAGAAGCTCATAGAGCCTGGATCGGGACAATCCCGAGATTCTACAGGCTTCCTTAATGTTGCGTCCCGTGTGACCGACCAAGTGGGTAAGGTACTGTCGGTCCATGGTCTCGCGAAACTCTTTGAAAGGAAGAATGGATTCGGACCTCAGGGAGGTCTCGGCACGAGGGGGGCCGGGTGCCGTTTTCTTGCTCAGCAGCATGGCGGCCAGGTGGATCCGGATGGAATCGGGAAGGTGGATTGGAAAAAGGGTCGGTTCGTCACGCGCCACGGCCAGGGCCCTCTCCAGTGCATGGAACAATTCCCGGACGTTTCCCGGCCAACGGTAGGCCAGAAGGGCCTCCAGGAAATCCGGGGAAAACCCCTTCAGTCCCAGTCTGTAGCGTTCACACAGGTTGGCGAGGTGATGCATGGCCAGGTCTTTGATGTCGCTGGGGCGTTCGCACAACGGCGGCAGCTCTATGGTAAAGGACCGGATGCGGAACAGCAGATCGCTACGGAAGCTCCCCTCTTCCACCATCTTTTGCAGGTCCCGGTTGGTTCCCGAAACCAGCCTGAAAT
The DNA here is from genome assembly GCA_029974695.1 of Syntrophobacteraceae bacterium. GTDB lineage: Bacteria > Desulfobacterota > Syntrophobacteria > Syntrophobacterales > Syntrophobacteraceae > JAGPLX01. Next base: position 1,742 of record JARKQW010000509.1, read on the forward strand.
CGCTTTCGACTTCGCTCTTGCTCCCAATGGGCCTAAAGCGTCGTTCCTGCAGAACCCTCAGAAACGCCTTCTGAAGCTGTAGGGGCAGTTCTCCCACTTCGTCCAGAAAAAGGGTCCCGCCGTGAGCCTGCTTGATCAGCCCTTCCCGAGTTCGATCCGCCCCCGTAAATGCGCCCTTCTCATGGCCAAACAGCATGCTTTCGACGATGGTTTCGGGCAGGGCTGCGCAGTCCACAACCACAAAAGGCCGGCTTCCACGAGGGCTGTTTCGGTGGATGGCGGAAGCGAACAATTCCTTGCCCGTTCCCGTTTCCCCCGTGATAAGAACCGTGGCGTCCGTCCCGGCCACCTGGGCAACCAGATCCAGGCAGGTTTTGATCCTGGGACTCTCCCCCACAATACCGCAGCGATCCAACGCCATCAGGCGCGAACCGGGGCTCCTGTCCCGTTTCTCCTGTCGATATTGGAGGGCCCGCACCAAGGGAAGCGTCATCTCCTGGATGGTTGACGGCTTCTGAATGTAATCCCAGGCCCCGCTCTTGATGGCAAGCTCGGCCCCACTCAATCGGCCTGCACCGGTAATGATGATGACTTCCGGGCGGGACGCCGTTTCGGAAATCTCGGGCAAGCCGTCCAGCCCGCTTCCATCAGGCAATCCCACGTCCAGAAAGACCACATCGTATTCGCCGGCGTGAGCGGCCGAAATTCCCTGGGCGAGGGTATGGGCATAGGCCACCTCATGCCCCATCTTCTTGACGACCCCCGAAAGGAGCCTGCAAATCCCCGGATCGTCGTCAATGATCAAGACATTTGCCATATCGAGCCTTTCAGCGTTCCGGACCCGAAGGGTTCCCTAACTCGTGGCACCCCGACAGCGATCGACCCCATCCCGGGAGGCTGACGGTGCAGAACGAAGACTCCGGTACCGAGCGTTCACCGCCCCCTCATCGTCCCTTGGGGCGGGAATACGGAGACTCTCCGGTCATCGCAACCCTCGGAAGTTCCGGGGGGCAAAGCCGAGACTCGCGACCGCCGCCCCGGGGGAAAGGGATTTGCCCTCTAGCCTACCTTAAAGAAGGCCTTTTTGTTGGCGCCGCAGACGGGACACTTATCCGGGGCCTGGTCTCCCACCGTGTATCCACATATTTTGCAAACGTGGTAATCCTTTACCGGAAATTTTTCAGGGTCCTCCAGGGCCTTCGCGTACAGGGCTGCGTGGACCTTTTCCACCTCGTTGGCATAGTGAAAACTGATTTCCGCCGCCTTTTGTCCCTCCTCCTTGGCGTCGGAGATCATCTGCGGATACATGTTCTTGAACTCGTGCATTTCGCCGGACAAGGCCTCTTGGAGGTTCTCCCGGGTCTTCCCGACCCCGCCCGCCACCCGGAAATGCTTCAAGGCATGGACGGTCTCCGCAGCCGCAACGGCCCTGAACAACTTGGCAACCCCGTGGAGAGACTCGTCTTCCGCTCTCTCGGCAAAAGCCAGGTATCGTCGATTGGCCTGGGACTCGCCTGCAAACGCCTCTTTCAGGTTTTTTTCCGTCTTCGTCGACATGGCCTTCTCCTACAGGAATGTCAATCGTGAACGTACCGCAACCTAAGGTCGCAGCTTAAACCAAACCGTCTCATTTTGAAAGGGATTGTCGAGGCATTGCCCCCCGTGGCCGACCCGTCGCGGCCCCGAGTCGGCCCGCACTTCCACCTCCCGGTGTCGCTCCGTTTCACAGAGGGCTCCAAGCGCCCCGGGACTCCCTTCAAAAACCGCGGGGGTTTCCAGGTATGCTTTGATTCCGGGAGGCGGATATATTAAGATGTGCGTACCCAAAAGATCGCGATCCTGCTCCCACGGACCATTCGCCCATTCATGTTCTCGACCCGGGTACACGTGACCTTTCCCGGGGGGTTGCCCGTCGTTCCGGGAAACGGAACGGAATTGCACAAACCCCACGCACCGGAGGGAAAGGGCGGCCGCGTTGGTGCGGATCATCTTTCATTGCAGGAACTTCAAGCAGACTGAAACCGGTTCGGTAAGAGTAGTGAGCAGTAGGGGAAACAGACCTTCTGATTCCCGCCCTCCGAAAATCGGCCTTTCAGGGAAATGCATCATTGAATTCGCCAACCATGAATGTTTGAGAGGAGGAACCATGAGCACACCGTTTCAGCCGGGCATGACCCATGAACTGAAAATCAAGTCCACACCGGAACACTCCGCCCGAGTTTTCTATCCGCACCTTCCCGATGTTTTCGCCACCCCTTTCCTGGGGGGGCTCATGGAACGGGTTTCCGCCGAACTCATCAATGAACGCCTTCAACCGGGAGAACAGTCCGTGGGGATCTCCATGGACCTGAAGCACACTGCAGCCACGCCTCTGGGCATGGAAATCCGGGTCGTGACCGAGGTGACGAGTGTGGAAGGAAGAAAGCTGACTTTCCGACTGGAAGCCTTTGACGAAGTCGAGAAGATCGGAGAAGCGACCCACGAACGATTCATCATTCAGGCGGACAAATTCAACGCGCGGGTAGCGGAGAAGGCGCGAAAGAAATGAGCGTTCGCCCCGGACGATGTCTGAGGCATTGCCGTGCCGGGAAGCTCCCCGGTTGCACGGGCATGCGGCAGCCCAAAGGGAACGATCCAGGAGGACCTTATGGCTTTTTCCGGTTTGGAGGCCTTTTTCTATCCCAAGAGCGTTGCGGTCATCGGGGCATCGGAGAGTGCAGGGAAGCTGGGACACGAGATCCTGAGAAATCTCCTCGAGGGGGGGTTTCCCGGTCAAGTCCATCCCGTCAATCCCAAGAGCGACCGGGTCCTGGGAAGACAATGTTACCGGAACATCAAGGAGATACCCGGTCAGGTGGATCTGGCGGTGGTCATAATACCCGCCCGCCTGGTATCCCAGGCCATCCACGACTGCGGAGAAAAAGGGGTCAAGGGTGCCGTCGTCATCTCGGGCGGCTTCAGTGAGGCGGGACCGGAAGGGGAAGCACTTCAAGCGGAACTGGCCGACACGGCCCGCAAGACGGGAGTTCGGGTCCTTGGGCCCAATTGTCAGGGGGTGAACAATCCCTATGGTCCCCTGTGCGCTTCCTGGCCTCTGCTCACCCGCAGGGGACGTGTTGCCGTGATCAGTCAAAGCGGCACCGTAGGGGCTGCCATGATGGACTGGTTCTCCGTAGAGGACCTGGGAGTTTCGGGGTTCGTCAGCTTGGGGAATCGAGCGGATGTGGATGAAATCGATCTCATCGAATACTACGAGCACGATCCCCATACGCGGGTCATCGCAGCCTACCTCGAGGGCATCAAGGATCCGGCCCGCTTTCAAAAGGTGATCCAGTCTTTGAAAAAGCCCCTCGTGGTCCTGAAATCCGGCCGGACCCCCCGGGGAAAAGTCGCCGCCGAGTCCCATACCAAGTCCCTGGCAGGGGCGGACTCCGTCTATTCCGCCCTATTTCGCCGGTACGGGATCTACCGGGCCGACACCATCGAGGAATTTTACGACATTTCCAAGGCCCTCGCCTATCTGGAACCGCCCAAAGGCAACCGGGTCCTTTTCATCACCACTTCCGGGGGGGCTGCCATCCTTGCCACCGATGCGGCGGAACAGGAAGGAATCGAAATCCCGCCGCTCCCCGAGGAACTGTCGACGCAGCTGGAAGGGGTGATCCCGCCTCATGCCATCCGAGCCAATCCCCTGGATCTGACCGGCGACGCCAATGCCAAAATGTTCCGGGAAGTCATCCAGCGAGCCCGACCTTACTACGATACCCTGGGGATCCTATTCGGGGACCCGATTGTGGACGCCTCTCAGGTGGTATCGGCCGGGGCCAATGAACTGGTCGTCTTCCTGGGAGGAGCGGAGGTGGAGCGGGCCGAGAAGCTCAAAATGCACCAGATGGGAATCCCGGTCTATCCGACGCCCGAGAGGGGAATGAAAGCCCTGGCCTCCGTCATCCCTCCCGAAAAGAAAACCGGAAGAGCGGCCTTCACGGTACCCGTCGCCCGGGGGCGGACCCAGTTGAGCTTTTTTGAGAGCATCAAGTTCCTGGAGAGCAAGGGTTTCGGCTGCATTGTGAGTCGCTTTGCCGACAGCCCCGGAAAGGCGGTGCACGTTGCCCATCAACTGGGCCTGCCCGTGAGCCTGCGAATTGACTCCCCCGACATTCTCCACAAATCCGATTACGGGGGGGTGAGACTCAACCTCCTCTCCGCCCAGGACGTGCGAGCCGCCTATACCAAGATGATGGAGGAGGTGAAAACCCGGTTCCCGGATGCCCGGATCAACGGGGTGGTGGTGAGTGCCATGGCCACTCCCGGCCTTGAACTGATTCTGGGGATGAACCGAGATCCGCAGTTTGGACCCATTCTCGTTTTCGGCGTCGGAGGCACTGCCGTGGAGTTGTATCGAGACGTCTCCATGCGGCTGTTGCCCCTGAATCGCGAGGAAGTGCTTCAGATGATGAGTGAAATCAAGGGAGCTCCTTTGCTCAGGGGCTTTCGAGGCAGGCGTCCCGTAAACGAGAACGCCGTCGCCGACGCCATTCTGAAACTGGCTCAAGTGGCTGAGGAAAACCCGGACATCGTGGAGATCGACTTGAACCCGGTCTTTGCCTATTCCGAAGATATCGTGGTGGTGGACGCAAGAATCCTGAAAGCGTGAGAATGAACCCGAGGATTCCCCGTTGCGTGACCGAAATCTTGCCGACAACTTAGCCTTGGGAGGCAACCCATGCAGGTCCTTGTTCTGTACTATTCCAGGGGAGGAAATACCCGCAAGCTGGCAGAAGCCGTTGCCCAGGGGGTCCAAACGGTCCCTTCGGCCAAGGCCGTCCTGAGGACCACCGAAGAGGTGACCAAAGAGGATTTGCTCGATTCCGCAGGCATCATTGCGGGGTCTCCCGTCTATTTCGGCGTCATGGCCGCCGATTTGAAGCGGGTGTTTGACGAACACGTCGGCATTCGAAAGAAGATGGAAAACAAGGTCGGTGCCGCCTTCACCACTTCCGGGGACCCCACCGGCGGCAAGGAGACCACCATGATGTCCATTCTACAGTGCCTGCTGATCTACGGCATGATCATCGTGGGGGATCCCCTGAGCGCTACGGGACATTATGGAGTTGCCTGCACGGGGCCTCCGGACGAAAGCGCCCTGGAAAACGGACGAAAGCTGGGACAACGAGTGGCGGAGCTGTGTTTGAAACTGTCTTCCTGAAAATGGCTTCGCAAAATCGGGAGTTCGTCCCGCCGCATCCCGTCTGGGTCCGCAACAGGGAATGATTCGACCCCCGTTGGGCAACCCGGTTTCGCAACGAGGGGAAGACCACGGTCTTTTCCGAGCGACTTGGGGCCGCGGCATGGGGACCCGCTTCTCCATAGAGCCCGACTCACTGCTTCTTGAGCGCCTGCAGCTTGAGCAGATCTTCCGTGCGCAGTGGGTCGGGGGGTCCGTTCTTCAGCAGGTGGGCATAAAACTGGATGTGAGCCGCGTGCTCCAGCTTTTCCAGCCTCATGCAGGCCTCTCGAACCGTCCTCCCAACGGTAAGGGACCCGTGGCGCTCGAGCAGAAGTGCTTCATGTCCGCCGATCAATCCCCGGACGGCATCGGGAACTTCCCGAGTGGAAGGGGTGGCGTAGGGCGCGGTGGGAACCGGTCCGATGGTGAGCCACACCTCCGGCAGCAATTCGGCGCAAAACGGGAGACCCGCAAGGGTGAGGGCCGTGAGCATGGGGGGATGAGCATGCACGACGGCCTCGACATCCGGCCTGTTCTCGTAGACGCACAGGTGCATACGCAACTCGCTGGAAGGAGTCCCGGGCCCTTCCACCGGCATCCCGGTTTCATCCAGGACAAGAAGGTCCGCGCACTCGAGATCTCCCTTGTGCCTTCCGCCGGGTGTGATCAGGACATAGTTCGAGTCCAGACGGCAACTGACGTTGCCGTCGGAAGCCGCAACCAGTCCTTTTTCAGCCAGCCTCCTGCAAACCCAGACCACTTCTTCCCTCAAATGCATCCTTGAATTCATGGACATTCCTCGCACCCTCTGGACCTCACTCCCTGGACGGACCATACTTTGGTGCTTTGCGTACTGCTTTTTGCCTTGTGTTTGCCAAAGCTTCGTTTCTATACTTCTACCACACAGCAACCCATAAGCCTATACGGCATGGGAAAAAGGAGGAAGCCCAAATCTTATGATCCGATGGTTTAGACGAAAGGGAAAGACGGTTCCGGCCGCCCAAGGGCCCGGGTTGCAGGAACCGGGGGGCTCCACGCTCGAAACCGAGGAGAGTCCTTCCGAGCAGGCGGCGCAACCGCAGAAACCTCAAGTCGAGGTGCAAGGCAAGGAAGTCGTGGACGAGGACCTCGCCTCCTCCCCGGACCTTGTTCAAGAAGAAGCAGACCTCGATGAAACCGAAGGACCGAGAGATGAGAAGGTCTCCTTCTTTAGAAGGCTCCGGGACCGTCTTCACAAGACCCGTACCCAGCTCGTCAACCGGGTCGACCGGCTGGTGTTCGGGAAAAAGGTCATTGACCTCGAACTCCTGGACGAACTGGAGGAAGTGCTCATCACGTCGGACCTGGGAGTCCACACCACCCAGACGCTGCTGGGGGCCATCACCGAGAGAATCCAGCGTCGGGAGCTGAGCGATCCCCAGAAGCTTCGGGGACAACTGAGAGAAGAAATTCAAAGGATTCTGTCCGTGGAGGCACCGCCCCTGGACCTGGGCAAGACGCGCCCTTTCGTGATCAATGTCGTGGGGGTCAACGGCGTGGGCAAAACCACCACCATTGGAAAGCTGGCTCACCAATTCAAGGCCCGGGGGCTGAGCGTCATGCTGGTGGCCGCCGATACCTTTCGGGCTGCCGCCATCGAACAGCTTTCCCTGTGGGGAGATCGGGTCGGGGTCCCCGTCATCAAGCAAAAGAGCGGATCAGACCCTTCGGCCGTGGCCTTCGATGCCATGGAAGCCGCCGTATCGCGGGAGGTGGATGTGGTCCTGTTGGATACCGCCGGGCGCATGCACACCAAAGTGAATTTGATGGAAGAATTGAAGAAGGTCCAAAGAATCGTGGCCAGGAAGATGCCCGGGGCACCCCACGAGACATGGCTGGTCTTGGATGCCGTCACGGGGCAAAACGCTCTCTCCCAGGCCCGCCTGTTCAAGCAGGAAATCGGCGCCACGGGACTCATTCTGACCAAGCAGGACGGAACGGCCAAAGGAGTCATCATCTTGGCCATCTGCAACGAGCTTCAGCTGCCCGTCCGAAACATCGGCATCGGCGAAGGCATGGACGATCTGAGAAGCTTCGATCCCGAGGAATTCACCCGCGCTCTTTTCTGAAGAAGAAGACATGGACGGCCGGTTGGGCGGCATTCGAGTCCTCGATTTGTCCCGTCTCCTTCCCGGGCCTTTCTGCTCCATGGTGCCGGCGGACCTGGGGGCCGACGTCATCAAGGTGGAAGACCCCAAGCTGGGGGATTACATCCGCTGGCGGCCCCCCCTCATCGGTCGAAACAGCGCCTTCCATGTGGTCCTCAATCGCAAGAAGCGATCCCTCACCCTCAAGTCCCCGGAGGGCAAGGAGCTGTTTCGCCGCCAGGAGATGAAAGCCGACGTCCTGCTGAAAGGGTTTCGACCAGGGGGGATGCGGCGGCTGGGTCTCGGGTATGAATCCCTAAAAACCCTCAACCCCCTCCCGGTCTATTGTGCAATCACCGGTTACGGCAGCGACGGTCCCCTTGCCTCCCGGATCCGTCACGACATCAACCATCTCGCCCGGAGCGGGGTTTTCTCCTACAGCGGACGGGACGGAATCCCCACCCTTTCCGGGGTGCAAATTGCCGACCTGGGCGGTGCAGGCCTCCCGGCCGCCTTCAGCATTCCGGCTGCAATGTTGGCTCGGCTGAAAGTGGGCGAGGGCCAGTTGGTCGACATCTCCAGGACCGACGGCGCCCTGGCCTGGAACTGCCTCCGGTGGGGAAAGACCCTGGCCGACGGCGTCGTGCCCTGCCCGGGAGACGACTTTCTCAATCACGGGTTCGCGTGCTACAACCTTTATCGAACCCCGGATGACCGGACGATGGCCCTGGGAGCGTTGGAACCGCAGTTCTGGGAAGCCTTTTGCAGCACCGTTGACCGTCCCGAATGGAAGCGGCCGGATGATACGGAACCGGGACCCCATCAGGCGGTCTTGATCATGGAGATCTCGGCCATGTTTGCCCGGAAGAGCTCCCGGGAATGGGTGGAGATTTTCTCGAAGGCGGATTGTTGTTGCGAGCTCGTGCTAAACCTCCGGGAGGTCATGGACGATCCGCAGGTTCGAGCAAGACGGATGGTGGTGGAGGTCGTTCACCAAAGTTGGAGGGCCTACCGGCAGCGGGGGATTGCTCCCAAGTTTTCCGCAACACCGGGCAGCATTCGGACCTGCTCCCCCGAACGGGGGGAGCATACGGATTCGATTCTCGCGGAAATGGGATTGGAGACCCACGAAATCGGAGCCCTGAGAAGCGGAGGGGTCGTCTAACAGGGTGTTGAAAAAGCAACAAATATGCGTGCTTTATTTTCAGGTTTGATGTAGAATCATCTCATTGAAATCGTTTAGAAAAGATGGAGATGATTCATGAGGACCCCCGATCACCGGCAGCAAAAAATGTTCTTCTACGTT
>JARKQW010000174.1 GCA_029974695.1 Syntrophobacteraceae bacterium
ACTCAAAAGGCAACTTAAAATTTTGTGGATCCGTCCGGGACCTCCAATTTCCACCCCGCCGCGGCAGGAATCGCCTTTTCCCCGGGCAGCCCGTTAGTCGGCTCCCCCGTGAGCCAACTCCAGGACGGCCCGGGCATAGGCGTCCTTGAGGGCGTCCAGGTAGGTCCCATCGATCCTGCCCCTCCACGTTTCGACTTCGTAGAAACGCCTGGGGATCGTCACCGTTCGGGGGTCGAAGCCCGTACCCAGGCGGATTTTCCACCGCAGTTGCTGCACCCGCCGGGAAACCCTGCCCAGGTTGTCCGCAAGGAGGGTACGGCCGAGGGAACGGAGGCAGTCGGAGAGGACCTCGTCTCCGTAGATCCCCCTCGCAAAGAGGCATCCTACCATGGAGGTCAAGAGAACCCTTGCCTGTTCGTCCCGAACCAAAAATCGGACCGCTCCTTCCACATCCGGTGCCTGGTTTTTCTGATCGTAGGAATACCCGCCCGCATCCAGGTGGGAATGCCGAAGACCCAGGGCCTGGGATACAAAGAAGACCTCCCCCGTGGCATAGCCCGCCATCTCTTGTCCCAGCACACAGGCAAAATCCGCGCCTCCGTAGGCTCGGGCAGCCTTTAAGGTCCCCTGGGCCAGCAGCCGATAGAAATCGTTGGATCCGGCCCCCAGGTGGTGAAATGCTTGCCGGTAACTCCCTTCGTCGCCGAATTTCAGGGGAACCAGGGTTTCCCGAACCGAGAGGATTTCTTTTTCCAGGGCTTCGGTGGCCCATGCCAGGGCGACTCCCGCAGACATGACGTCGAGCCCCTCCCGTTCCACCGCCTCAAGGAGGGAAAGCACCGAAAAGGCATTGGTGATCTGCAGCATGGCGCCGACGGCAAAAATGGGCTCGTGGTCGTAGGAGACTTGCCGATACAGGTAGCGGTTTTCTCCCATGAACCGTTCCCGCACAAACCCCAGGTGAACACAACCCACGGGACACCCCGCGCAGGCGGCGTTGCGCAGCAGGGTGTCCCGGGCGAAAGTCTCGCCGCTGATCCCTTCCATGTCGGGATCGCTCGTTTTCTGAAGGTTCCGGATGGGAAGCGCGCGGATTCCGTTCAGGACCGCCATATTCACCGGAGTGCCGTAGTTGTGGTACTTTTCCATCATATCGGTGTCCGTGATCTTCCCATACACCTCGGCGAAGAGCCGGGGGTAGTCTTTCCCCGGAGGAAGGGGGAAGGACCCGTCGCCCAGGATCACGATCCCCTTGAGATTCTTTGCGCCCATGACGGCTCCGCATCCCAGTCTCCCGAAATGACGGTAGGTATCCACGTTGATGCAGGCCATAGCCGACAGATTCTCCCCCGCGGGTCCGATGCGAAAAATACTGCGATGCCCGGCTCCCGGGTACATGCGCCGAAGCATTTTCCCCGTTCGAAGAAGATCCATGCCCCGGAGGAAGTGGACATCCTTGACCTCCAGGTGCCGGGAACCCACCGACAGGCACGAGAGCTCCGTCGCCCGGCCCCGGATCACCAGGGCGTCCAGGTCCGCGAACCGAAGGGAGAGGGCCGATCGGCCCCCGGCATGGCTCTCGGCGTATTGATCGTGGTAGGGAGATTTGAAGGCGCAGACGGTCTTGCTCATGAGGGGGAAATAGCCGGTAAGGGGGCCTATGGCGAATATCAGCGGCTGTTCCGGGTCGTTCCACGGCCTGTCGGGCAAGCCGTACTTGTGGAAAAGCAGGGCCGCAAGCCCGCTCCCGCCCGCCACGGCGTCCACGCCCTCCATGCGGACGATGCTGCCCCGCCCGGCGGCAAGGTCCACCACCAGAACCCTGAAATCCTCCCGGATCATGACGCCCTCCCCGGAACATCGTTCTCCCTCGGCCCTCGAGTTTCCACTTCCCCGTGTTCCAGGCAATCATGGGGGCAGAAAGCCGCACAGCGCCCGCAATGAATGCACACGAAGGGCCCCCCCGAAGGATCCAGGAAGACCGCATCCACCGGGCAGGCTCGGGCACACTCGCCGCAACGGATACACAGGGCTTTCTTCACGATCACCCCCCCGCCCTTTCGTTGCGAGTAGGCCCCGGTAGGGCAGACCGCAACGCAGGGGGCGGGAAGACAGGCAAGGCACGTCCTGGCCTCAAACCCCGTCGACAGCCCCCCGGAAGAGGAGATCCGGATGCCTGCCGCGTCCCACGAGAGAAGTCCGTGGACCAGCCGGGCACAGGCCAACGAACAGGAGTGACACCCGATGCACCTCTCCATTCGAGGTGCCGTAAGGATTTTCATGACCGACTCCTTGGAAAAAGATGCCGCGCGGTCTGCGGTGGATCGAATCCGGGAAGGCATGGTACCACACCTCCTCGATCCTTGCAGCATTTCCTCTCTGCCCGCCTCCTCGCAGCTGCCGCTTCGTTGGGGTCCCATCCCGGGGCAAGGAAACAGGGGGTTCGTCCCCCCTCGACGGGATTCGCCCTCCTGGACCCATGCCACGGGACGGAGGCGAGAGCCCGGTCCTTGGAGGCGCCGTCAGGGTCTCACACCCGGCCTCAATTCCCGATCTTTGCCTCTTTAGCATCAAGTTATCGTTGTGAACCGGCGAATCATGGATTAAGAATCATGAATCGAACGGGATCCATGGGATAATCGAGACACGACAAAGGGTACATCGGATTGCCTCGCGGCGAACCCGGAAAGGAATCCATCATGAGCGGCAAATGCTTCCGGAGCTTATTGGTCCTCGCGGTCCTGCTGAGTGTCGGCCTCACGGCTTGCGAATCCATGAAGGCGAAGCCTTCCGAAGGAGCCGGCTTTGTCCCGATGAATGAATTGTCCCACCGGGAAGACCTCCCGTTCAACCGGGTCTGGGCCAAGGAAGGCGTGGACTGGAAGGCGTACAAAACCCTATACATCGAGGAAGTCAACGTTCAACACCTCCTGAAGGCAAACTGGTGGCAGCAGAGCTTACGCCGCGAGGAAATGGAAGATGACGTGAAGAACATCGCACGATCCATGCGGCAAAGGTTCCAAGCGGCCTTTCGAGAGGATCCGCTGAAACGTTTCGAGGTTGTGAACACCCCTGAACCGGGTTCTCTCACCATGGAATTCGCACTCACGGAACTGGTTCCCAGCAACCCCGTTCTGGAAGCCATGTCCATTGCCGCTCCTTACGGGTCCGGAGTGGCGATTCAGGCAGCGGCAAGAGGATCGGGGGCCAAGGCCACCGTCGCTTTCGAGGCCAGAATCAAGGATACGGATACGGGCACGGTGCTGGCAATGTTTGCGGACCGGGAGCAGGGGAAATTTGCGCCCATCAACCTGAGGGCACTCACCTGGTATGGAGAAGCCGATGTCATCCTCGACGAGTGGGCCGAACAGATGGTGCAGGTGGCGCACAAGAAACCGGGAGAGATCATCAAGGCTTCCAGACCGTTCACCCTGAAGCCGTGGTAAGAAGGTTTTGCGCCGTCTAGTCGCTGGATTCGGACAGAGCATTTAGGAGGAGGCACCCATGGGGAACGTATCCGGGGGACAACTGGTGGCGAAAGCCCTCAAGCAGGAAGGGGTCGAAGCCGTATTTACCCTCTGCGGCGGCCATGTCATGGACATCTACAACGGCTGTCTGGATGAAAACATTCGCATCATCGACGTGAGACACGAGCAGACGGCGGCTCATGCGGCAGACGCCTGGACCCGGTTGACCGGGGTTCCGGGAGTGGCGGTGGTCACCGCGGGGCCGGGGGTAACGGACGCAGTCACCGGAGTGGCCAATGCCTTTCGAGCCCAGGTGCCCATGTTGCTTATCGGAGGCCAGGCCCCGGTCCGCAAACTGCTCAAAGGCGGGCTCCAAGAGATGAATCACGTGGACATCCTAAAGCCCGTCACCAAGTTTTCCTGCACGGTCTTGAGCACCGAACGGATTCCCGAGATCATCGGCACGGCTTTTCGCGAGGCCTTCAGCGGCCGCCCCGGACCCGTTTTCCTCGAGATTCCCCAGGACGTCCTCGATGGGGAGGTGGACGAGCGGGAGGTCCACATTCCCGTACGCACCCGCTCCCAAGGCCGGATGACCGGAGACCCAAAGCTCATGGAACGTGCGGTGGAACTCCTTTCTCGAGCCCAACGCCCGGTGGTCCTCGCAGGGACCCAGGTTTGGACCTGCCGCGGGGCCGCTCAACTTCTTGCTTTCGTGGAAAAGGCAAGGGTCCCCACCTACCTGAACGGTGCCGCCCGAGGCTGCCTGCCCCCCGACTCTCCGCGCCTCTTCAGCCGTTCCCGCCGGTACGCTCTCTCCCGGGCGGACGTCGTGCTGATCCTGGGCACCCCCCTGGATTTCAGGCTGGGCTACGGCGGGAGCATCGGCCCGGATGCCCGGATCATCCAGGTGGACCTGGATTACAGCGAACTGTGCCGCAACCGCGCCGTGGAGGTTCCCATCCAGGCCGATTCGTCCGCGGTCCTCGAAGAGCTCGCACAAAGGGTCTCGGCTTCGGCCGAGAGCGAACATTGGCCGACCGAACTACGGGGGCGGGAAGCCGACCTCGAAGCTCAAGACCGGGGTTCTCTTCATTCGGACGCCGTGCCCATTCACCCCCTTCGGCTTGCCCGGGAGATCGACGAATTTCTGGGCGACGAATCCGTGGTCATCGTGGACGGAGGCGACGTGGTCACCATGTCGGCGAGCGTGATCCGGGCCCGGAAGCCGGGGCACTGGCTGGACCCCGGTCCCCTGGGCACCCTGGGGGTCGGCACTCCCTTTGCCGTCGCGGCCAAAACCGCCATGCCGGACAAGGAAGTGGTGGTTCTGTTCGGCGACGGCGCCTTCGGGCTGACCGGATTCGACTACGATACCCTCGTGCGTTTCAACCTGCCCGTCATCGGCATTGTGGCCAACAACGCCGCCTGGAACCAGGTACGCTTTGCCCAGCTGAACAAGTACGGTCCCGAAAGGGGCAATACGGCAAACCTGCTTTCGCCGCTTCGCTACGACCGAATCGTCGAGGCCATGGGCGGACACGGGGAGCACGTCACCGACCCGTCCGGGATCCGCCCGGCCCTCGAGAGGGCCCGAGAATCGGGAAAACCTGCCTGCATCAACGTGATGGTGGACCGGGAGGTCTTCAGCTCGAGCACCCGGAACCTCACCATCTACAAGTAGCGGGGGTTGGCCTCGGGGTTGGGATTCCGGACGGGGGCAGCCCCATGGGAACGGGGATTCCGCGTGCCCGGGGACCCTTCGGCGTTTCGTCTTCCTCCCGTTCGGGCGGATCTCCCGTCCGAATTCGCCGAGAACGACGGGACCCGTGCAAGTCTTCGCGTTTGCTAAAAAATCCCTGAATTGACACCAAGCCTTTGGAAGCCGCTATTTCCCCGTGAACTTGGGTGAACGTTTGGCGAGGAAGGCGTCGATTCCTTCCCGTCCGTCGGCAGTGCCCGCCATGGCCGCTATGGCGCGGGATTCCCTTTCCATCTGGGATTCCAGGCTATCGGCCGCACCGGACAAGATTAGGCGTTTGGTCTCCCCGAAGGAGCGGGTGGGTCCTTCCGCCCATCCACGGGCCATCTGGAGGGCGGCGGCCATGAGTTGATCGTCGGGGACCACCAGGTTGACAAGGCCCCATTCCATTGCCCGCCTGGCCGAGAACACCGGATTTAGCAGCGCGATTTCTTTGGCCCGGCGCAAGCCGACCATTCTTGCCAGAAAGTAGCTGCAACCGCCGTCGGGGCACAACCCGATCCGGGTATACCCCATGCTGAATCTTGCCGATTCCGCAGCAACGGCGATGTCGGTACTCAGGGCGAGGCTGAAACCGCCCCCCACCGCGGCCCCGTTGATGGCCCCCACCACCGGCGGGTCCATCCGGTTGAATCGGCATAAAGCCTCATGAAAAGTCCGGGCCGCCTCTTCGATGTAACGGGAGGCGTTTTCCCCCCGAGCCGCAAAGACCTTGAGGTCTCCCCCCGCGCAGAAGATCCTGCCGTTGCCCGTCAGCACCACGGCCCGGACCGCCGGGTCTTTGTCGCATTGATCGGCAACATCCAGGAGTTCGCGGGCCATTTCCAGGATGATCGCATTGCCGTCCTCGGGGCGGTTGAGGCGAATCACCCCAATCCCATCCCCCACATCGAAGGTCAGAGTCGTAGTTGCCATGTGCATTCTCTCCCTTGGTGAACAATCTCGAAAACCGGGATATCCCCCGGTGGCCGGAGAGACCGTACCCTAGATTGAGCGATTTTGCCGGCAGGGATCCCGTTTCATCATTCCCGCGCATGCGGGAATCCGGAAAGAGCGTGCATCCCCGCCGGATGCCCGCCGTCGCCGGCATGAAGCCCTGATGCGTTCGGAATCGCTCAACTCAGGCGGAGTTCTCATGTGCCCGCCTTCCCTGCGAACATACGGATGTTTCAGTATGGTACCATACTCTGGAGCATGACTCCTGCGCACAATGGTTGACTTAGGGCTTCGGCTCGGCTATTAGTGATACCATTATTTTCTCAAATGCTTTCTCGGAAGTATTTCTACTCTGTCGAATCCTGGCTCATGCGGTCCGGAGTGCTCTGAACGTGCACCGAAAGTGTCTCAAAGTGTCTTTCAGTTTGGCTCGACGGATCCACCCGTGAGGGGGTGGGATGGCCGGGCCGGAGAGTGACAATGGGCGGATCAGAGCTCCTTCTTCGCACCAGGCGCGGTTCAAGCTCGGACAACTAGGCTCCCTCCGCCGATGGGTAACGGTTCGGCCCGTTGTTTGATGAACGGCATCGTTGAACCTTCACTCTTGAAGGGGAGGAGACCATGAAGACCACCCTAAAGACCACCGTTTCTCCTGTTGCCCGGAAACGCCGCGCATGGGCCTTGTTTACGGGCGCTTGCCTGCTGTTGCTGGCCGCCAACGCCTTTGCGGACATCGATGTTGCGCGGCATTGGGCCGGCACTCCGCCCTCCATTGACGGGACCTTTACCCCCGGTGAATGGAACGGGGCCACCGTGACCCCGCTGGCCGGCGGGCAGATGCGCACCAAGAACAACGGGCAGTACCTGTTCATGCTGCTGGATTTCACGGCAGACACCACCGAGGACCCGGTACCCACTACTCCGGACCCCTATGGCGGGGACTATTTCGTGTTGGCCGTGGACACCGATCGGAACTCGAGCGTCACGGCCGGCGTCGATTTCAATTACAGTGCCTGCCAGGACGGTCGGGAATTCATCAAGGCATATTATAAGACGGCCTCCTCCTACACGGGTTGTCGGGAAACCAGCGCGCTGTCGGCGGGCAAGTACGGTTTTGGGGCCACAGCGGCATCGAGCACACCCCATCGATTCTATGAATTTCGATTGGACCTGACGGAGCTGGGGATCGACCCGGCCACATGGACCACGTCTGCCGGAGAAATGGCCAAGGTCCGGATGCACGTATCCCTGGTGTCCCAAACCCCCCACCTTTTGTCGGGGCAGCCGCAAAACAAGATATTCCCAAATCTTGCCAACTCATTCTACCTGATCGATCTTGCAACCTATCCCGGATATCCCGCGGGAAGCACCGGGCCCACCTTCGCCGGGGTCGGGATGGTCCCTTCTACGTACATCAATGCTTTGGGCAACGCCAACCTCAACATCGCCGACTACTATGCGGCCACGGATGCTCCCTTCGGCGGCAAGCTCAACATCTTCGGAAACTGGAAGCGGCTGCGCACCGTCGATCATGCTCGCAGCTACCGGGTTTGGTACCACAACGGGGCTGTCTGGCAGATGTTGTTGCAGACGTGGACCAATTTCTACTTCGACTCGGGCAGCGGCAAGTGGGTTCCCACCTCCATCGGTCCCAATGCCGACGGGAAGTACCAGATCCCGTCACCCTCGACCCTGTGGTACCTGCCCAACCTCCTGATCAGCTGGCAGAGCGGGCAGGTGCCCGACGGGTTTTACCGTCTGAGGCTGGAACTGTTTGACGCGGCCGGCCGTCGTCTGCCGGCTCCCGACGGCAACTTACTGAAACTCAATGTGGTCAATACCGCCCCTATCCCCACAATCAACGAAGTGACCTACGAGGGCGAAACGGTGCCCGCCTGCGCCATCATCACCCAGGGGGCCGATCCGGCCGGGTTCAACTTCGACGTTTCGGTGACGGATGCCCGGGGGGCCCTCAACGCCTTCGCCCTGACCGCCATCCACGGCAACAATCTCAGCGAGAGCATCTACCAGGACAACTATTCCGGTCATGTGGGAGAAAGCGGTCCGGGTAAGTGGAACGGGGTGAGCAACTTGATCGTTCCCGTCGGATCCAAGTGGCGGGCGTCGGAAACCTGCGCCTATAGCTTCATTCTTTCCGCATCCAGTCGCAGCCAGAACGGGTACGGATTGATCTATCCGTATGTGGGCTACCACGTGAGCCTGACCATCCTGGAGGGAGCCCCGGTCAAAACGATCACTCCCTGCGGACCGCCGGCAGGAGCCGAGGAAAGCTCGGGAGGATGCAAACCCGCCGGGGTGCAGTAGGACCCCCGGGAATGAGAAACATGGACCATACCCCGGCGAGCCCATGGGCAAAACCGCGGTCATCCCGGGAGGCGAAGCCCGTCGGCCCCTGATCGCCGGACACGCGTCCGCAACCGCACACAGCTTTGCGGGGAGGGTTCATGCCCTCCCCGGTCACACCGATCCCTGCCCTTGCCACGCGAACCCTTCCATTATATAGGACATTGCAGGCTTGTGAGCACGATCCCCCCGGAATCGGGAAATCACGGGCCGGCAGGAAAAGCGGGAGTCTGAACTCCGGGAGAAGAGGATCGGGATGAAAGTTGAAAAGGTTTCCATTTCCCTCAGGGATGGGAAGACCGTTTCAGGGACCGTTGCCGCCCCTCCGGGAAACGGGGCGGAGACGGGAATCATTTTTGCCCATGGTGCCGGAAACGACATGAACCAGCCGATGATCGTCTTTCTGGCGGAGGGGATGGCCCGAGCCGGGTATCTCACCCTTCGATTCAACTTCCACTACATGGAGCAGGGAAAACGTACTCCGGACCGGCAGGATTTGCTCTACGACGCATGGGACGCCGCCTTCCAATTCCTTGGCTCTCACGTCCATCCCCGCCCGAAACGGATCTTCGCAGCGGGAAAGTCCATGGGCGGGAGGATTGCCGCCCAGATGGCGGCCCGGGGACAGCTTGCCGCCCGGCGGCTGATCTTCCTGGGATATCCCCTCCATCCGCCGGGCAGAAAGGATGCCCTCCGGGACGAGCCTCTTTACAGGATCGGGATTCCCATGTTGTTTTTCGCCGGGACTCGAGACCCCCTGTGCGACCTCCCGATGCTCTCCGGCGTGCTTGCACGCCTTTCGGCCCCCCATCGGATCGAGGTGATCGAGGGCGGGGATCACTCCTTCAAGGTACCCAAAGCCATGGGAATGAGTCCCGAGGAGATCTACAACCGAATCCTCGAACGAGCCCTGGAATGGATGAACGAATGAGGCCTTCCCCCGGAAGTCGTGTGCTCGACGGCAGAACTCCGGCGAGAATTCGAAGAGAAGACGGGAGCGGAAACCATGGAGAAAATTCGATTTCACAGGCATTTTCAGCGGTCCTCGTTCCACAACCCCATGATGGGCGGCCAACTGGACACCCAGGAACTCGAAATCCGAAGGGATCCTCTTACGGGGAGGCAGAGCGTCTTCAACCCCGGTCTCGAAGACAAGGCAGCCTTCTTCTTCGGCGCTTCGGACCGTGCTCTCATGGAACGACTCGCCCGGGAGAGCGAGCCCCAATGCTTTCTCTGTGAGGACCGATGGAAACGGACGACCCCGACCTATCCCGAGAAGATCGTACCGGGGGGGCGGGTGGTGGTGGGCGAGTCCGTCCTGTTTCCCAACCTGTTCCCGGTCTCCCGGATCCATGCGGTCATCCGGGTTGGAGCCGGGCACCATCTTCCCCTCGAGGACTTTTCGCCAGCCCTTGTCCGGGAAGCGTTCCTGGCAACCCGAGAATTCGTGGAGCATCTTTGCCGCTCGGAAGAGGCCGTCCCCTTTCTCACCCTCAATGGGAACCACTTGGGACCGGCGGGCGCCAGCATCGTTCACCCCCACTTCCAGGTGCTGGGAAGCGACGTTCCCTTCACCCACCTGGAAGAGCTGCTCGCCCTGGGTGCCGCATACAGGGAAAAACACGGCACCAGCTACTGGGTCGATTTGGCGGAAAAGGAGCGGGAGCTGGGCCTTCGTTTCATCGCCTGCACGGGGGCTGTTGACTGGATCGCTGCTTTTTCTCCCCAGGGAACCAACGAGGTCCTGGGGATCTTTCCCGGCAAGAAACATTTCTCGGAGATGGAAAGGCAGGATTTGTGCGACCTGGCCCGGGGACTTTCGGCAGTTCTGCGGGGGTACGCGTCCCTGGGAATCTCGACGTTCAATTTCACCCTGTACTCGGGTCCCCCGGACGCCGGGGACGACTCGTTCCGATGTTTCCTTCGCGTCATCTCCCGCCAGAACTTCTACGAAAACTATCGCACCGACGACTATTTTCTCCAGAAGCTGTTGAGAAACGAGCTCATTTTGACCACGCCCGAGAACCTGGCATCGAGCCTACGGAAGTATTTCCAGCCCGAGAAGGAATTGGGATCGTGACTCACCCGCCGGGAATGCCCCGGGATCGTGTCCATTTACCGGGCACCCTCCCGGGAACTCTGGTGTCGGCAGGGTTGGGACTATGGGCGGGCGAATCGAGCCATCGTGCCGGCTCCCGTCGGCGGACGACCCCGGCAGGCAACCGAAACCCAGCCCCTGCTCGATCTTCCGGTAGACCCGCAGGCCGATCAGCCGAAGGCCCCCCGAGTCATAGTGAGTCCCCGTCGGCATCCTGCTGCACCCGTCAAGATTGACCCAACCCAGGGTTTCCTGCGCCGCCCTCACCTTTTCCGCATACGGTCTCCCCTTGGTCATCGGAAGATCCAACCGACAAATAAGCACCTCCATGCCGGGGGAATGCAGATCCCTTCTCAGGGCACCCAGGACCCGCCTCACGTTGGAGGCGTAGTTTTTGGCCGCCGGGAGATACCGGGCATCCCTTTCCCCGTTGAACACCAGAAGATAGCGCCAGTTTACCGCGATTCCCCTCTCCATGACGGCTCGACGAACGGCATCCATGGTCATGCGATAGCAGGGGCCCTGGTCCACGTTATCCGTGATTTCCGCAATTTCCGGAGTCCAATCCGGCCTCCAGGAGTAACTGGAAGTGGACCCCACGGCGTACTTGACCAACAACCAGTCCCCCATGGGTGCCTTGGAGAGCTTTCGAAGGAGGGTCACCTCCAGGCCGTGCCGCGGTCGGTGCTGGTCGTAGCGGTAAATGCGTTCCTCTTTGTCCCAGTACTCGACGTTGTCGGGAACCTGCAGGAGGTCCTCCGGAAGGTCGGAGAGTTCGCCCTGGCCCTCGGCATTGGACTGGCCGATGAAGATGATCCCGTTCAGCGACCCGGCAGCATGGATCCCTGCAGGAAAAAAGAGCCAGAATGCCGCCCAGAACAAAACCGGTTTCATCAAGGTCCCCGTTCCCAAAGGTTCCGATCGAATGCCGTCTCCCCTTGCATGGCCTTAACCTATAATGGATTCCGCAGTTCCTGCAACCGATGGATTCCCGGGACCCGAACCTCCTTCGGGGCGGGACTCCGCCCCCTCTGCCCGCCCTCAAAGAGGCATCCGGGAAATATTCCCGGGGCGCCCCCAGAGTTTGAGTTTTCCCTCCGGGAACACGAAGAGCGCTTGAAACGAGAAAACTGGAAGATTCCGCCTTCACCGGTTGCTGCAGATTCCCGGGAATGCAGGACTTTCATGGAACGGGTTGCAGGTTCCCTGCATGGGGGATTCCCATGATTTCCGCGGGGGAACGGCGCTTGCGAAGGAGCTCGGCCATGATCCTCATGGGACGGTCGATGTGCGTGAAGAAAGCCCGGAAACCTTGGCACAGGACATTGAGGCCCGGCTCTCCGTCGGGGCTGGTGCCCGAACGGTCCTTGGGGCAGCCGCCGTTGCAGACAAAGCGCACGGAGCATTGGCGGCAAAAGCGCGGCAGGGTGCGGGATTTGTCCTCCCCGAAGGCTCGCTGTCGAGGGGAGGCGACAAGATCCCCCAGGTGCCTTTGGCCGATGTTGCCCAGCTTGTGGCCGGGATCCACGAAATGGTCGCAGGAAAACAGGTCCCCGTTGTGTTCCATGGCCGGGGCATCCCCGCAGGTCTCGGAGAAGACGCATAGGGTGGAAGGCAGGCCCAACCAGACCCCCAGGGCCACATCGAAGATCTGCACGAACACGCGGCCCACGTCCCGGCGCACCCATTCGTCGAAGACCGTGATGAGAAATCTGCCGTACCGGGGTCCCGTGACCGAGCGGCTTGCCGCGCCTTCCCCCCCGGCGCCGGGCTCGACCACG
Source organism: Syntrophobacteraceae bacterium (assembly GCA_029974695.1). Taxonomy (GTDB): domain Bacteria; phylum Desulfobacterota; class Syntrophobacteria; order Syntrophobacterales; family Syntrophobacteraceae; genus JAGPLX01. Next base: position 12,409 of record JARKQW010000174.1, read on the forward strand.
GGGATAAACTGGACCATGAAGGCACGGACCTCGTCCCGCAGGAATCGGTACACTTCGAGCCTGCAATCGGCATTGGCGGCGTGAACGCAGGTGAGGACGTTCCACTCCACCCCGTGTTCCCGCAAGAGGGCAATCCCGGCCATGACGGCGTCGAAGGTCGGCCCGCCCCCTTTCCCCTTGCGGTAGGCATCGTGCCGGGCCCGCGGGCCGTCCAGGCTGACCCCGACCAGGAACCGGTTTTCCCGGAAGAACCCGCACCACTCGCCGTTGAGGGTCGTGCCGTTGGTCTGGAGCGTGTTCAGGATGCGCGTGCCGGGCCTTGCGTATTTTCGCTGAAGCTCGACGGCCCTCCGGTAGAAGTCGAGGCCCATGAGGGTCGGCTCACCGCCCTGCCAATGGAAGGTGACCTCCGGGGCGCAATTTGCCTCGATGTGCTGGCGGACGTAATTCTCGAGGGTGTCCTGGGACATTCGCAGGCCGGCGCCGGGATAGAGCCTTTCCCGGGATAGATAAAAGCAATAGTCGCAGGAAAGGTTGCAGGCCGCCCCGCACGGTTTCGCAATCACCTGGAAGGCGGACGGCGTCGAACAGGTTGTTCGGGAAGCAGCCAAACGGCGGGTTTTGGGCGTCTTGTTCCATGCACCTCGCGGCATTCCTCCCCAGGGGAGCAAGACCCCTCCCGGCGGCCCAGGCCGCGCCGGGCAGCGCATCCCGTTGAGGCAAGGGACCTCTCCCGGCTAAGGCTGCGCGGGCGTCGTGCGGGTTTCCTCCATCTTGCGCCGGAGCTTGTCTTGCATCTCCGCCGGCTCTACCGGGTCGTAGTACTTGAGGTTTTCGGGGTCGGCCCGGTTGTGCCGCTCGAGGGGATCGGTTTTCAGATCATACAGTTCGTATTGTTTCTCATCGCCGTCGGGATCGAAGTACATTACGATTTTCCACCTCTATTCGCGAAAGCAGCGCTGCAACTCCTCTTTTCGCCGCTGCAGGACTTGCTTGCTTTCCACGAAAGCGGGACTTTCATGCAACCGGGCCCAACCCGTTGCCTGCCTGATTCCCGGGATGAGGCGCAAGAGGAACGAGCCGAGGGACGATCCTATCATCGAAAGAAAGGACACCCCAGCAAAAAGTGTAACAGCCCCTTCCCGAACCGGGTGGAACGGCTCGTTCGGAGCCGGTGATGCCTCTTTCCTCATCCTGCCCATCCCGGGCATGCCCAATCAGGCGCGTCAGCCAACCGCAACTGGGCCACACCCCCCCTTCTTGAACACATAAATCGCCCACCCCAACGTGTCTCGTCCCCACATCAGATACGCGGTCTTGCTCGCACGCACTCGCTTCAACACGGTGTCCACATCAGGATCATCCCGATGATTGCTCGCCCATGTTTCCGCAGCGTACCACTGCAATCCTTCATATCTATCCCAGTCATCCCGGCTGCTTACGAGTGTGTAGACCACCTCCAATCCGTGCTCTCGTCCGATCTCTACATTCTGATAATGGGTCCCGAAGTCGTTCCGTGTCACTCCGATCGCTTCCAAGTACTCTCTTTCCGGTTCATGCCGCCAATACGGCTCTCCCACCACGATCAAACTTTCCGGGGCTGCCATCTTTTGCAGCGCGTTCAACGTCCCCCGATGCCCGCCATAAATCCAACTCGCACCGATGCAGGCTACAAGATCAAAGCTCTCCAAGGTCTCCGGGACATACTTGGCCCCATCCATCTCCAAGAAACGGAGTTGGGCATCCGGAACACGTTCTTGATGCTTCTTGCGGACATCCGCAATGCAGTAGGGAGAAAAATCAACTCCCGTCCCCGTCATTTGTGGGTAGCGCTCTGCAAGCCTGATGAGAAATTCGCCCTTTCCGGTGGCGATATCAAGCACGCGTGCCCCGGGTTTCAGAGACAGAAGTGTGATGAGCTGTTCAAGTTTCTCAAGACTCATCGGATTGCAGACAATGTGATCCCGATGCGTGATGTCAAAGAACTTCCACATGTCCATGCGTAGATCTCCTTCATCAATGCCGGCCGGACTTGAGGGCTCATACGAAGTTGCATTCACCCCGAAACTGCCATCCCGCAGGATTCAGCCATTTGCTCAAACTCTTCACTCAGCATGTCAGATCGACCTTGGGCGCAACCCGGTATCAGGCGCGGCGGCCAAGGCCTTTCCGCTGGTTTATCGGGCTTCATCCGGATGAACCCGTTTGGAACCATTCCACTTTCTCCAAGAATCGCGACAGGTTGATCGAATCGGATATTGCCGTCTCTTTTCTGAAATCCGTTCCCGCAAAAGCTGAAGAACAGGGGCCCCTGCGAAGGGAGCACTTCTCGGTGGACGGGACTCTTCGTGAAGCCTGGGCTTCTCTTGGGGAAAGAGGGGTTGAGCTCAGCCCGTCAATTCAACATCCTGCTATGGCGGCGGCTTGCGCCTGATGGAATGCGTGAGGCTCCGGA
>JARKQW010000176.1 GCA_029974695.1 Syntrophobacteraceae bacterium
CTTTCCTGATCTCTTTCCAGGTCAGGGAACCGACCTTGTCTTGCCCGGAGAAAACGGGCCAGGACCACCGGCCTTCCCGGTAAAAGACGATGGGACGATCGTTGGCCCGTAACGGAGCGAAAAGAGCGACGGCAAAGAGGAGACGGGTGACCCGGAGGCCCCAGACCGCAAGCCGTTTCTTTTAGAAATGGTGCCAGACCAGATGCCGAGAGGATCGCGGCCCCTTCAGTGCCGGCCGGTCTCCCGGTCTCATGGATGCTTTCCCCCCTTTTTCCTCATTCCAACTTGATTCGCGGATCCATGACGGCGTAGAGAAGGTCCGAGATCAGCAAACCCGCCAGGGTCAGCAGGGCGGAAATGGTCGTGATGGCCATGATCACGGGGTAATCCCGGCTCAACACCGCCTCGAACCCCAACTGTCCCATCCCCGGAATGGAGAAAATGCTCTCGATGATGACGCTGCCTCCGAACATGGAGGGCAGGAGGAACGCCAGGAGCGTCACGATGGGCAGCAGGGCGTTTCGAAAAGCGTGCTTGAAGATGACCACCCGTTCCCGGAGCCCCTTGGCCCGCGCCGTACGAACATAATCTTCCCGGATCACCTCGAGCATTTCCGCCCGAGTGAGGCGGGAAAGGTAGGCCAGTCCCCCGTAGGTCTGGCAGACCACGGGCAGGACCAGGTGCCACAGCCGGTCCTGGAGCCAACGGGAAAAGGACCAGGATTCCGCTCCAATGGACGAGATCCCGTACACCGGGAACCAATCCCAAAAGTCTCCTCCTCCCAGGAGCATGATCAACAAGACGGCCACCCAAAAGCCGGGCAGGGAATAGAGGAGGAAAAAGAGAAGGGTCAGAAACCGGTCCGTGAGCGAGCCTGCATGGGTCGCCGAATAGACGCCGCAGGGAATCGCAATCAGGTACACGAGAAAAATGGAGGCCAGGTTCAGTTGCAGGGTTACGGGAAGTCTCTCGAGGATCTTGTCCCAGACGTCCCGGTGATCCTTGTAGGAGGTCCCGAAATCCAGGGTGAAAACCCGTTTCACCCACAGCAGGTATTGAACGGGAAGGGGCTTGTCCAGCCCGTACAACTGCCGGGTCTGCTCGATGATTTGCTGGGAAACGGCGCTGTCGCTCATCTGGCCCTGACCGGTCATCTCCAGCTTCAGAAGGGCGGGATTTCCCGGTGCCAGCTGAATGATCAGGAAGGTAATGAACGTAATGCCCAGGAGTGTGGGGATGATTTGAATGAGTCTCCTGAGCAGATATCCTTGCATCCTGGCTTCCAGTTCCTTTGGTGCGCGGGATCAACGAAAGGCTTGACGATGAGGCAGGGATTCCAGCAGATCGTTCAACGTCAAGGATTCCCCGGCATCGTACCATTCCGTGATGAGCCGGTTTGCAATGGAGGCCCGGGGAGGAAGCACCAGGGATCCATCCCGGAGGGAGCCTGCAATCTCTTTCCGGGAAAACCACCGTGCGTCCTCGAGTTCTCCGGGAACCCCATCGATCCGGTCATCCAGGGCCCGGGCGGTGAACCCGATCATGAGAGAGCTGGGAAACGGCCACGGTTGGGAGGAATGGTAGCGAACGTCCCGGACCCTCACCCCGGTTTCCTCTTCCACCTCCCGTATCACCGCCTCCTCGAGGGCTTCTCCCGGTTCCACAAAGCCTGCGAGGACGGAATAACGCCCGGGAAGCCAGCTCGACTGCCTGCCCAGCAAACAGCGTTCCCCCCGGAGGACCAGCACAATGATCGCCGGGTCCGTGCGCGGAAAGTACTGGCGGGCGCACGTTTCATTGGAACAGGTCCTCACGTGCCCCCCATGGCCGGCGCGGGTCCCGGCGCCGCAGGCTCCGCAGAAAAGGGCTCGCCCCTGCCAGTAGGCCAGGGATTTGGCGAAGGCCAGGAGGGAAAACTGCTCTGAATCCAGCACGGGGAGGGCCTTTCGCAGGTCCAGGAAACTGCCGTACCGGGAGAGTGCCTCGGGGTTGAACCCGGCCTCGGCGGATAGGCACAAGGCAAAAAAGACGCTCCGGGGGGTCTCCCCCAGGTAGATGGAGACAGCGGAAGCGTCCCCGCCCAACCCTCCCACCGCTTCCTTTCCCAGGACCACCGCCTGGGCGTCTCCCAGCGGGGAAAACAGGTTCAGGTCGTCCCACAGGGGAAGGTACAAGATTTCCTTGGGGGCGGGATTCCTTTGAAGGAGCTCCGGGTCGGACCTGCGGGAGGCGGATCGATGAAAATCCCGGAGCGGGATCCGGGAGAGGAAAGAGGACATGGGGAATTCATCCCTGGGAGGGGCGGGTCGACTCATCTTTCGGAATCTCGCTGTCCAAGGCCTCAAAAACCAGGCGGAGCTCAGCCTCCACCTTCGTAAGGATCCGGGCGGCGGGTTCGAGATGCCCGCTCCTGCCCAGTTGTTCCATCTCCATGCACAATTTCGCCAGGTGGGTCGCCCCCAAGTTGGCGCTGCTGGATTTCCAGCTGTGGGCAATCTTGCGGACCGTCTCCGGGTCCTCCCGGTCCATGGCCTGTCGGATCGTTTCGAGGAATTGGGCCGACTCCCTCTTGAAGATCTCGATCAGGTCCGGAAGAATATCCGGTTCTCCTTCCCGATGTAAAGATCGAATGGCCTCGAGGGCGCCGGGGTCAAGAGGCGAGGAGCGATCCGCAGGGTTGTGGGGTGCGGCGGAGAACTCCATCGGGGGTTCGTCCCGATTGGGCTCCGTTCCTCCCGCAGGGTACCACCGAAGCAAAACCCGGCGCAGTTGATCCAAGGTGAAGGGCTTGCTCAGATAGTCATTCATTCCCGCTGCCAGACACTGGTCCCGATCCCCGGCCATGGCGTGGGCGGTAAGCGCCACAATGGGGATCCTGGAGAACGGTTTCCCGGACCCCGAGGAGTGCCGCTCCTTCTCCCAATCTCGAATGCGCCGAGTGGCCTCATATCCGTCCAGTTCGGGCATCTGGCAGTCCATGAACACAAGATCGTAGGGATTTCTTCCAACAGCATCCACCGCCTGGATTCCGTTGTCCACGGTGTGGACCCGACACCCGAGGCCCTCGAGCATGAGGCGGGCCACCTCCTGATTGATTTCATTGTCTTCGGCAAGAAGGACCCGGGCGCCGGCGAGGATTTCCCGCCTCGGTTCCCAGGTTTCTTCCCGCGAGGCGGGCGCTTCCCCCGGGGCTCCACGCAGCCACAACCCGGCGATCTTCTCGGCCAACCGAGACTTTCGAACGGGTTTTCGAAGACAGACGGACACCCCGGCTTCATAGGCTTCTTCCAGTCGTTCCTGTTGTCCAAGGGTGGTGGCCAGA
>JARKQW010000181.1 GCA_029974695.1 Syntrophobacteraceae bacterium
GTGACGTTGTCCAGGAAGGCCGAAATCACCGCGGTCAGGACCTGGAGGACCACGGACAGGACAAACACGTTTCCCCGGGCCCAGGCGTAGGACTTGTACGCCAGGAATTGAAAGACGCCGGTCCTTTTGAGCACCCCCACGAAGATCATCATTCCCATGAGCAGGAAGATCACGTTGAGGTCGATGGCCCCCATGGCGTCTTCGAAGGAGAGGATGTAGAAGGACTTGTCGTAGCTGCCCAGGGTGTAGGTGACAAACAGGATGAGGGCTGCGGCCAGGAGGGCCGCCAGGGTCCGGTGCATCCACTCGAAGCTGATGACGACGTACACCCCCAAAAGGATGAAGGTAGCGATCCAGAAGGCGGGAGTCACCGCCCGGGGCAGGATGAAATTGCGGGCGGTTTCAAAAAGGCGGTTTCCCTGATCGTCCACCCCCGATTCCACGACTTTGAGGGCGGTGGGTTTCAGGGGTTCCCAGGAGGGCTTCTGGGCTCGGATCTCCACCACGGCCCCGGGCAAAGCCCCCGGAGCCAGCTGGAATTGGGCCGTGAACGCGCCGTTGTTGCCCGAGAAAATATGCTCGTCCTTGCCCATGGGCTTCACCACCCTGCCGTTTACCAAGACCTGGATTTCCACCTCCTTCACCGGCTTCATCTGCGGGTTCAGAAAAGCCCCGGAGACGGTAAGGAGGTCGAAGGCCTCAGTGGCTGCAGGAGCGGGGGAATGGAGGCAGAAAATCGCCGCCAGGAATACCGCCGTGGAGAAAAGGGGCAATCGCTTCATTGGATGCATGGGACCGATCCTCTTACACTTTGGTTGAGACACCGACTTCCGTCACTCGACGACCAACGGACCATTCCGGACGGGCATTACTTCAGCAAGACCGGCATGCCCATCAACGGCCAGACAAAGTAACAGAAGACCGCCAGCAACGCCATGAGGATCAGGCTGGGGATCCAACCATAGAGGAAAAATTCTCCGGTGCTGAACTGTTTGCTTTCGTAGGCGATGGCGTTGGGCGCCGCCCCGATGAGCAGGTTGAAGGGCATGCCCGCAGCGGCCAGGGAGGCGAAGAAAATGACGTGGGGGGCCACTCCCAAGTAGTTGGCGATGACCAGGGAGACGGGGAGGGTGATGGCGATGGCCGCCACGTTCATGATGAAATTGGTCATGCACAGGACCAGGAAGGCGATGGCCAGCACAAAAAGCAGCCAGGGCGCATGCTGAAACCAGCTCACCCAGCTCACGGCCATCCATTCCGCCGCCTTGGTGTCGTAGAGGCAGTAGCCGATGCTCATGGCTCCGCCGAAAAGAAGAATGATGTTCCAGGGGATGCCTTCCATTTCCTCCACCCCCAGGGTCTTGGCCAGGAAGAAAACCAGGGTCGGCACCATCATGATGGCGGCCCGATCCATGTTCTTGAAGAAGGGAATGGGGGAAAAGGACTTCATCATGAAAAGTGCCAGCACCACGGCGACCATGACCAGGACCAGCTTTTCCTTGGTGTTCATGGGACCCAGTTCCCGGGCCAGTTCCCGGACCCTCTCCCGCAAGCCCTCGATGCGGGAGCGTTCGGGTTTGAAGCAGAAAATCACGACGAGCCAAATGAAGAGCACCATGAGAAGTCCTACGGGGAGGTTGTACCAGGTGAATTCGAAGATGCCGAGTTCGACCCCGCCGGTGAATTTCTTGAACATCCCGGCCCCGGCCACTCCTCGCGCCGAACCCAAAAAGGTGATGATGGAACCCGCCCCGGCAGCCCAGGCCATGCCCACAAACAGGCCCTTGCCGAACTTGGTGGGCTTGTCCGAATCGCTATAGAGGGAATGGATGGCCATGAGCAGGGGGAACATGGCCGCCGCCACGGCGGTGTGGGCCATGAGCAGGGTCATGCCGGCGACGATGATGAAAGTCCCCAGCAGGATCAAGTTGGTGTTCTCCCCCACGATCCCAAGCATCTTGTAGGCCATTCGCTTGGTGAGGCCGGAGTGGGCGAAGGCGAGTCCCATGACCACGGAGCCGAAAATGAACCACACGGAAGGGTCGAAGAAATCTTTCAGGGCCTGGTCGGAGCTCCGGATTCCGAAGATCACCTGAAAAAGCCCGATGGCGATGGCCGTAGCGCCGATGGGCATGACTTCGAAAATCCACCAGACCGCCGCCATCAGAAACAGCCCCAAGGCCATCCTGCCCTGGGACGGGAGGGGAAAGTGCCTGCCCGCAGGGTCCACCGCGTCGGCAAGATCGTTCATGAAGTAGAAGCCGAAGAACAGGGCGAGGCCCAGGACGATGAAGAAGATCCTCTTCCAGTCAACCGACATTTTCCCCGAGGCCATGACCCCCTCTTGGGACCCTTCTTGGAGACCCGCGCCCATCGGAATGCTTCTCGTTTCTTCTACCATGGCTGCCAACTCCTTTCAATCCTTCGACATTCACAACACGTACCGGATGGATCCAACCCTCATTGGGGCCAAAGGCGAAACCGGCCGCCCGGATTATGTGAAGCAGCTCACATGGCCGAGCCAAAGAAAAGGCAGTCATGATTCCGCTGGGCTTCATGCCTGCCCGGCCGGTTACGCGGCGGAAACGGGCCTTGGGAAAACTCGCCGCAACCCGACTAATCCCATCCCCGCCGCAGCATGATGCTGTCGATGTGGGCCTGTCGAATGCGCTCTTCCTGGTCCGCTTTCCGCCGATATGCCTGGACGATCTTGGCGATGAGGTCCTTGGTTTCGGTGGGCTTCAAGAGATAGTCGAAAGCCCCGCTCTTCAATCCCTCGACGGCCGATTCCACGGTGGCGTGGCCGGTGAGCAGGATGACTTCCACCAGGGGATGAACCTTCTTGATCTCATGAAGGGCGGCGACGCCGTCCTTGCCCGGCATCAGGACATCCAGCACAACCACGTCCACTTCCCGTTTGCCCAATTGAGCCAGGGCTTCGTCGGCGCTGGAAGCCGTGGTGACCTCAAAGTCCCGGATCTCGAGCCGCTGAGCCAGGGTATCCGTGAATTCCTTTTCATCGTCCACCAAGAGCACCTTGATCTTCATGAACCGTTCTCCTTGGTTTTCCTGTTGAATTCTTTCATTCCGTGCTGCATCCTGGTCAGGATTCGGCGGGATTCTTCTTGGCCGATTTCCGCACGGGAGGATTTTCCGCGGCCCGGACGGCCCGCCTCTGCCGCAGGGTCGCCCGCATTGCCTTCACCCTCTCCTTCTTTCGTTGGTAGGCCTCCCGGATGCGTCCGTGGAGCGCGTGGACGTCCAGGGGAACCAGGAGGTCGTCGAAAGCTCCCATCTGCATGGCCTGGATGGAACGGTAGAGGGAATGCTCTTCCAGGGCCGTCAGGAGGATCACTTCCGTAAAGGGCCGGACCTCCTTGATCGTCTTGAGAAGGGCCAGGCTGTCTCGGTGCTGTCCCGGCACTCCCAACAGGACCACATCGAAGTTGCTGCGCCCCAGGACCTCGCTCACCGGGTCTGCCGGGGATGCATCGAAAACCAGGTAATTCTCCCGGCGCATGCGCTCGGAAAGGTGCCTGCGGAAAAGGTCGTCGGCGTGAAGGATCAGTAGTTTCAAGGCCATTGGCGGCAGCAATCCGTCCTGGGGCATCGGTTTTTTGGGCCCCAACCGATGGCAGCCGGGAACCGGCGGATTCCGGTTCGGGAAACCCCGTGCCGTGCTCTCAAGAGGCCGAGGCGATGGGAGGCCGCCCCCCCTGGGTCTGGGGCCCCCTGCCGGGGAGACGGACCCTTCGAGGGATTTGCCTCGGGACCCGGTTTTTCCTTGAGGCAACGACCGTGCCGGCCGGACCTATCCAGTAAATCCGGCCACTTACCGCGACCGGTTTTGGGGTCTCCCGGAAAAGAAGCGGAAGGGTGAAACATTATGATGCATTATGATTCTTTTATGATACATTATAATACAAAGTGATTCACGGTTTCGAAAAGCCTGGGGCGGTCGTTTCCGGGACCCCGAAAGGACCCCCGGGAAGCTTGGGCCGAATCCCCGGGGTCCCCTTGAGGAGAGAGAAGACAAGCTCATGAATCCCCCGAGGAACCAACATCCGTGGCCCGGCGGCATGGAATCCCCGGACCTGCGGGCGGCCCTGCCCTTCATCCTGGACGAAATCCCTTTGGGCATCGCCGTCATGGACTCCCGGCGGCGGGTCGTCGCCCTCAATCGAGCCATGGAGGCCCTCACCGGGTTCGATCGCAAGACGGCCCGGGCCCTTGCCTGCCGGCACGTCCTGCGCAGCAACCTCTGCGTGGGCCGATGCCCGGCCCGGGACATGAACCGGGGCTCCGGTTCCGTATGCCTCGAGGGGGACCTCATCAATCGGGAGCGCCAGAAGATTCCCGTGCGGGTCACCTTCACCCCCATCCGGGACGCCCGGGGCAACGACCTCGGTTTTTTCGAGGCCGTGGAAGACATCCGGATGCTCTGCGCCCTGGCGGGGAAGACCGAGGGAGCCTACGCCTTCGGCCAGCTGGTGGGTCGAAGCCCCCGGATGGAACAGATCTACCGGTTTCTTCCCATGATCGCCCAATCCGACTCCTCGGTCCTCCTGACGGGAGAGACGGGCACGGGGAAGGACCTGGTGGCCGAAGCCATTCATGAAGGATCTCCCCGGGCCAAAGGACCCTTCATCAAGGTCAACTGCGGGGCCTTGCCCGAGACCCTGCTCGAATCGGAACTCTTCGGTCATCACAAGGGGGCTTTCACGGGGGCGGTGGAGAACAAGCCCGG
>JARKQW010000182.1 GCA_029974695.1 Syntrophobacteraceae bacterium
AAAAGCTCCTGAAGCAGGGGGTCGAAGCCCGGAGCATGCGGAAGGACCTGGCCAAAGACGCCCGCACCGCAGGGCTGTACATGAAAGCCTTTCCCAAGCACGTGCACGACATTCTCAAGGCCGCCTCCCGGGGCAAACAGCGGGTGGAACTGAGGCACGACGGGTTCGATCGACTGGACGCCCAGCTGGAAAAAGGGGTGAACCGGCTGACCGTGGGGATGATCATTGCGGCCTCCATCCTGGCTGCAGCCCTGGTGTTGAATTCCGACCAGAAGGTGATGGAATTTGCCCTGAACTTTTTCGGTCCCCAGACCCTTTCCCTGACCTCCCTATTCGGACTGGCGGGCTACATCATTGCCACCGTCCTGGGTCTATGGCTCATCCTCTCGATCCTGCGCTCGGGAAAGCTCTGATCCCTCGAGCGGGTCCCTCCCTATTCCGTCGTTCCCGTCCCCCAGGACCTGCCCGGCGGAAATGCGTGCTTCCCGTTGCCGTTTCGTCGGGGCCCGTTGTCTGGTAAAGTGCGCCGGGATTCGTTCCGAGGTTGCGGGTCCCCTAAACCTCCGAGGGCGGCCCGACCCTTCCCGGCCGGACACTGCCGCATGCCGACAGCGGATCGCGCAGCGCTCAATCAAGGACGGACTGAAACAAGGAGAATGGATGGAGATCACCAAGGAGAAGAAGCTTGAAATGCTCCGGTCCATGCTGCTCACCCGGCGTTTCGAGGAAACGCTGACGGAGTTGTGTAAGATCGAGGGCAAAATCCCAGGCATGATGATCCTGAGCACGGGGCAGGAAGCGGTGGGATCGGGAGTGTGCGCCGCACTCCTTCCCGAGGACATTCTCATCTCGAACCACCGGAGTCACAGCCATCTCCTGGCCAAGGGAGCGGACCCCAAGGCCCTCATGGCGGAAATTTACGGGAAGAGAACGGGCTGCAACAAGGGAAAGAGCGGAACCCTGCACCTGGCGGTGCCCGAAGTCAACGCCCTGTGCACCACCACCGTGGTGGGAGGAGGGCTGCCCATCGCCGTCGGAACGGCCTTCTCTCAGCAGTATCGCAAGGAGAAGACCGTGACGGCGTGCATCTTCGGGGACGGCGCCGCCGACGAGGGGTCCTTTCACGAGGCCTTGAACCTGGCGAGCCTTTGGAGCCTTCCCGTGATCTTCGTGTGCGAAAACAACCTCTACGCCGGGGCCCAACGCTATGAGGAACACACCCGGGTAAACAACATTGCGGAAAGGGCTTCCGCCTATGCCATGCCCGGAGAGACGGCGGACGGAAACGATGCCCCGGCCGTCTACGAGGCTACCCGGAGGGCCCGGGAGCGGGCTGTTTCGGGGGAGGGACCGACTCTCATCGAGTGCAAGACCTACCGCTGCCGCGGCCACGGAGAAAGCGACCATCAGCATTATCAGCCCAAGGACGAGATTGCGGCATGGCAGGCAAAATGTCCCATTCCCCGACTTCGGGACGAGGTCCTCGACCGGGGTTGGATGACTCGGCAGGAACTGGAAGACCTGGAATCCCGGGTCCGGGAAATCGTGGCGGAAGCCGTGCGTTTCGCCGAGGAGAGTCCCTACCCGGATCCCCTGGACGCCCTCGAGGATGTCCTGGTCTCTTGAGGATGTTCCAACGGTTCACGATGCCCTGGAAAGGAAAAGATACCATGCAGCAATTGGGAATGGGACAGGCCGTCCATCAAGCCCTTCGAGAAGAGATGATCCGGGACGAGCGGGTGTTTGTCGCCGGGGAAGGAGTCGGGGTGAGCATCCACGACAGTCCGATGCTGCCTACGGCGGGATTGCTCAAGGAATTCGGCCCCGGTCGAGTGAAGGATACGCCGGTTTCCGAGGCCGCCATTGCGGGCCTTGCGGTGGGGGCCGCCGTGGCGGGGCTCAGGCCCGTGGTGGAGATCATGTTCAATCCGTTTTTCACCCTCGCCTCGGACATGATCGTCAATCATGCGGCCAAGCTACGCTACCTGTCCGGGGGAAAATCGACGTTTCCCCTGGTGGTGCGCATGAAGAGCGGAGCCGGCTTCGGGGCCGGATGTCAGCATGCACACAACCTCGAGGCCTGGGTGGCCCACAGTCCCGGTCTGAAAGTGGTCATGCCATCGACCCCGGCCGACGCCAAAGGTCTTCTCAAGTCGGCGGTTCGGGACGAAAACCCCGTCATATTCATCGAGGACATGTTGCTCTATTTCGTTCCGGGACCCGTCCCCGAAGAGGAGTACCTCACTCCCATCGGCAAGGCGGATGTGAAGCGGCCCGGCCGGGACGTGACCGTGGTGACCTGGTCCAAGATGCTGGGGGTGGCCCTCAAGGCCTCGGCGCAACTGGCCCGGGAAGGCATCGAGGTGGAAGTGGTGGATGTGCGGACCCTGGTCCCCCTGGACAAGGAGACCCTCCTCGCTTCCGTTCGCAAGACCGGCCGCCTGGTGGTGCTCCACGAAGCCACCCGCACCGGGGGCTTTGCCGGGGAGATTTGCGCCCTGGTCGCCGAAGAGGCCTTTTCGAGCCTCAAGGCCCCCTTGCGAAGAGTGACGGCCCCGGACATTCCCGTCCCCGTCAGCCCGCCCCTCGAGCGCTTCTTCATCCCCGACGAAGCGAAGCTCATAGCGGCTATCCGAGAGGTCCTTTAGGAGGCCGTTTTCTCGACTTCCACGGCCCCGGAGACGGACCACGGCGGATAAACCCCGTCTTCGGGGCCGCCGCGTCGCCGACCCCGGGGGGTTGGGCGCACGGAATCGCCGTGAGGGGAACGTCCCGTGCGAGAGCCTATCCCCGCCGGCAAAGGCGGGCGGGAATCAAGCGGCTCAGTCCGCGATCATGTGGCCGATTACCAGCAACGAGATCACGAAGAGAACGGCAACCGGCTGGGTGTGCACTTTGTAGACGCTCTTGAGAAGGGAGTTTGGACAGAGCCGCAGCTTCATGACGATTCCCAGGGTCATCATGAGGGCGATCCCCAGGAGACCCCACTCGGGCAGCGACGTCGAAGGACACCGGGACAGGGAATAGTGGAGCAGAGCCAAGGCCAGGATGATCGGGTTCAGGAGGTAGTGCGGTTTCATCGAGTATTTCTTCCGGGTGCCGTTGAATTTCTTGAGAGCGTTCTTCCATTGGGGGCTCAAGGGGGAAAATCGGTTCACTCCTTTGATGAGCAGGCTCAGGGACACGCCCAGGTTGGCCGCGGCAAAGCTCCAGGCAGCCACCTGGCCCGTGGTCTCGTTGCCCTCGTCGTGATGTTTTCCGGAAAACCTTCCAAAGCCCTCACTCCAGCTCGTGGGATCGTGTTTTCGAGAATGGTCCCTTTTTCTCTTGTGGTCGTCGGCCGAGCAAAGCGCGGCCATGGCGGCAAATGTGACGGCCAGTAAAAAAGTCACAAAAACCAGGAAACGTTTGCTTCGTGCCTTCTTCACTCTTCCACCTCCTTGCCGAAATGCCTCGAAAACCTTCAAACCCTCCTGCACAGTCTAGTTGAATTGAAATCTCCCGTGAAAGCTCTTTGGGGGATAATTCCTGGCAGATCACCGGGTGCTGTGGTAGAAGTGCCGTGCACGAGGCCTGTGGGACCTTTGGGAGGATCTTCCGGTCCTTCCGGGGTCGTGTTCCTTTCTCGTGCCACCGTTGGGCCGCCCCGGTGTGCGGCCGGTGAGCTTGTACTCCATGCGCCCGTAGGCGCCGAATCGAGAGTTGACTCCATGGAAGAGACGTCCAAAAACGGCGGGATCCTGTATGCGGTAGACGAATCCCCCCCTTTGTGGATGGTGATCCTTCTGGCTTTCCAGCACGTGGTGATCATGTACGGAGAAAACACCCTTTTCCCGGGGATCCTGGGAAGAATGGCCAATGCTCCGGAGGAGCACATTGCCTTTGCCACCTTCGGGGCGGTGGTGATCAGCGCCGTGAGTTCCCTTCTGCAGCTGATTCGCTTTGGCAAATTCGGGTCGGGCTTCGTCATTTTCATGGGGAGCTCGACCGCCTACCTTGCCTGCAGCCTGGATGCGCTCCATGCGGGCGGTTTTGCCCTCCTGGCCACCCTGAGCGTCCTCAGCGCCCCGGCGGAACTCCTGGTATCCTACTTTCTCAGGCACCTGCGAACCATCATCACTCCCCCTGTGGGGGGGATCGTGATTCTGCTCATCGTCATCAGCCTCATGCCCGTCTGCCTCAAGGAATGGATGGGGCATCCGGGGGAACCCCACTATGCTTCCCGGGAAAGCCTGGCCGTGGGGATGATCACCCTTTTCACCATGCTCAGCATCAACCTTTATGCGGGGAAGAAACTCAAGGTATGGGGTCCCGTCCTGGCCCTGGGAGTGGGGTATGTGGCGGCGTGGACCTTCGGGATCCTGGACTTCGAACACTTCAAAGGCTCGGAGTGGATGGGGTTGCCTCGGGGGAACTGGCCGGGGCTGACCCTGGATCTGCGATGGGAACAC
>JARKQW010000513.1 GCA_029974695.1 Syntrophobacteraceae bacterium
GGCTTACGGGATCCAGGAGGTAGCCCATGCCGATCTCGATGGTGCCGGAAACCAACCATCGGTCGGTATGCTGCACGGGCTTTTCCATATTCCAGTGAAGGGTCAGGAGAACCAGGGTCCCGGCTAAGGAAACCGACGAAACGCCGACGGCGACGGCCGCGGAGAGCCGGGGGCGGGATCGCGTAAAGAGCAGAATGACCACGAAGGCCGCAAAAGGCAGCAGGGTTGCCAATGCGACGGTGGGCAGGGTCAAGGTTTCAGCGGAAAATCCTGTCATGTCCGTCTTCCCGCAAGGGCTCCTAGGACTCGGTTACGAGCTACTTCAAGGAGTTGTAAGCCTCCGGATCGAAGGAACCGGTCCTTCGAAAGGCGTGCAGGAGAATGGCAAGCCCCAGGGATACCTCGGCGGCGGCCACCGCCAGGATGAACAACACGAAGGCTTGTCCCTCGAGTTGCTGCCAGTGCAGAGCCGAACCCACGAAAGCGATGGATGCGCCGTTTAGCATGATCTCGATGCCCAAGACGATCATGATGAGGTTTCGGCGGGCCAGGGCGCAGAACATCCCCAGGGAGAAAAGGACTCCGGCAAGCAGGAGAATATGGCTGAAAGGGACGATCATCCTTCCTCCTCCCGGGACAAACCTTCCTGCTTCCTGCCCAGCTGAAGCGCCCCGATGAGGGCGACCAGGAGCAGCAAAGAGATGACCTCGATGAAAAACCAGTGGTTCTGCAACACATAGAGTCCGAAGTCCCGGGGAGCGGCGGTGAGCATTTTGAGAGGAATTTCGGTGCCCGGGGCGGCGAGCATCAGGACGGAGCCCGCCGCAAGGTACACCAGACTGAAGAGCGCGGCGGGAATCCATTGGGACAGCGGAAAGAAATGTTCCCCCGAAGCCTCGACCCGGATCATCATCACCACGAACAGGAACAGCACCATGACGGCCCCTGCGTAGATGATGACCTCGAGGGCCGCCAGGAGGGGCGCTCCCAGCAGGTAAAACAGCATGGCCGTGCCGAAATAGGAGAAGATCAGGTACACCACCGCATGCACCAGGTTGCGGCGGGTGACCGCCACGGCGGTGGATGCCGTCACGACCGCCGCCAGCACATAGAAAAGAAATCCGTACAGGGTCATGAAACCCTCGCAAAAAGGGAAGGCGTGGACCGGTTTCTACGGCAAGTTGCTCTTGACGTTCACCGGTTCCTTCTCCCTGAAATGTTCCCCCTTGCCGCCCGCGTCCGTCGCGATCCCGGCAACCCGGTAGAAGTTATACTCGGGGTCCTTGCCGCAATGATTCACCAGGAGATCCTCCTTCTCGTAGACGAAATCCAGGACCTCCGTTTTGCAGAATTCAAAGTCCGGGGTGAGCTGGATGGCCGAAGTGGGACAGGCTTCCTCACAGAGGCCGCAGTAGATGCACCGGGCGAAATTGATTCGAAACCACGGGGCGTAGCGGCGCCCGTCGGGCTTTTCCGCCGATTCCATGGAAATGCAGCTCACCGGACAAACCGCGGAACACAGGTAGCAGGCCACGCAGCGCTCGCGGCCGTCGGGGTCCCGGGTGAGGACGATGCGGGCTCGAGTGCGCGCAAAGAGGGGCCTTTTGTAGTCCGGGTATTCTTCGGTGATGGGTTTCCGAAAGAGATGCACAAAGGTTTCGGCGAATCCCGAAGCCAGCGCTTTGACCGCGTCCCAAGCCGATTCCATGGGCGTCCCCGTTTCCTTTCTTCCTCAAGGGCCGACCGATTCCCCCTCAAAGGGTGATGAAAAACCACGATCCCGCCTTCCCACCACGTTTCCCGGACTCCCGCTCGGTGGGCTGCCCTTCGCTTCACCCCCCCTACACCGCTTCCCAGCCTTCCGGCCTCCAGGCTTCCCTTACATCAACCCCACCGCCCCCGTCACGAGAATGTTCACCAAGGAGACGGGGATGAGCACCTTCCAGCCCAGGGCCATGAGCTGATCGTACCGGAGTCGGGGCAGGGTCCCCCGCACCCAGATCATGAAAATCGCCACCCCGAGGATTTTGACCAGGAGCCATACGACGGGCGGCAAAACCGGGCCCCGCCATCCTCCCAGGAAGAGGACCGCGACGATGCCCCCCAGCACCATCATGTTGACGTATTCCCCCAGGAAAAAGAGCCCGAACCGCATCCCGCTGTATTCCGTGTGGTACCCCGCGATGAGCTCGTTTTCCGCCTCGGGAAGATCGAAAGGAATTCTCTTGCTCTCGGCCATGGCGCTCAGCAGGAAAACCACGAAGGCCACGGGCTGCACCAGGACGAACGGATACGATTCCTGGGCCCGAACGATGTCCACCATGCTGAAGGAACCCGCCATCATGACGATGGGAACCAGGGAAAGACCCAGGGAGAGCTCATAGCTGATCATCTGGGCCGCTCCGCGAATGCCCCCCAGCAGGCTGTACTTCGAGTTGGAAGCCCAGCCGCCCAGGGCGACCCCGTACACTCCCAGGGAGGACAGGGCGAAAACGAAGAGCAGGCCGATATTGAGGTCCGTGACCACCAGGGGGACGGACCGTCCCCAGAAGGTGAGATCTTTTCCCAGGGGGACCACGGCAAACATCAGGAAAGCCGTGGTGGCCACCACGGCCGGGGCCAGGAGAAAGAACGGACGATCCGCCCCTTGGGGTACCGTGTCTTCCTTGGTCAGCATCTTCACCAGGTCGGCAACGGGCTGGAGCAGCCCGTACTTGCCCGCCCGGTTGGGACCGTAGCGGATCTGGAGTCGCGCAAGGAACTTTCGCTCGAGCCAGACCAGGTAGGCCGCCATGAGGAGCAAAAGCACCAGCACCGCCCCCAGTTTCACGATCAGGATGAAAAATCCCGCCATCCAGGCCAGCATAGCCCGTCACTCCGCTCCCAAGTCACGAAACCCCTGAATCCCTCCGCCCCCAGGCCCCTCGCCAACCACCCGACTAACCGACCAACTGATTGACCAACCAACCCCTCGCCCCTTGTGAACCTCTCCCCGGTGGGCTTCGCTTTGCTTCACCCACCCTACCTCCTCGCCTCCCCGCTTCCCAGCCGCCCGCTCGGTGGGCTTCGCTTCCCCCACCCTACACCGCTTCCTCGCCCCTCGCCCCCTACCGGTCGATATCCGGCAGGATGAAATCCAGGGACCCGATGATGGCGATGAGGTCCGCAATGCTTTCGCCCTCCGCCAGGATGGGCATGGCCTGGACGTTGGCAAAACCCGGTGCCCGGATTCGCAGTCGATAGGGATGGCCCAGCCCGTCGCTCACCACGTAGTAGCCCTGCTCTCCCCGGGGAATTTCACAGGACACGTAGGCTTCCCCCCGGGGGATCTTGGGGCCTCGGGTAACGTTCACAAAATGGTGAATGAGGCTCTCGATGTCCCGGAGCATCTCGTCCCGTTTGGGGACCACGTACCGATAGTCGTCGGTGATGGTGCGGCCCGGCGGCATGTTCCTGCTCGCCTGTTCGATGATCCCCAGGCTCTGGCGCATCTCCTCGACCCGCACCAGGTAACGGGCATAGCAGTCGCCCCCCGCGGCCGTGGGGACCTCGAATTGAAACCGCTCGTAGCCGGAATAGGGGAATTTCTTTCTCAGGTCCCATTCCACTCCGCAAGCCCGAAGATTGGGCCCTGTGACTCCCCAGTCCACGGCTTCTTCGGCGGAGATTCGGCCGATCCCCCGAGTTCGGGCCTTGAAGATGGGGTTCTTGCTGATCAGGCGCTCATATTCTTCCAACCTCCGAGGAAAGATGCGGACGAAGTCGTCCACGGCCTCCTTCCAGCCTTCGGGCAGGTCCCCGGCGACTCCCCCGATGCGAAACCACGACGGGTGCAACCTTCCCCCGGTGAT
>JARKQW010000264.1 GCA_029974695.1 Syntrophobacteraceae bacterium
GGCGTTGTGGGTGCCACCTCCTACCCTGCAGGCATGCAAACCCCTCAAACATTTCCTGTCCAGCCCGGAGTTCCTGCAACCCAGGACATTTCTCAAGCGGTTCCGTCTTCGGCCTTTGCGACCACGGAGGAAGAGCCGCCCTCCCCCTTTGAGCAGTATGTCTCGGGAGTCATTCCGTCCACGTTGTCCTTTGATATCAAGCAATTCGGCTACGACGTGTTTTACAAGCCGAGCCCCACGACTTTCGTTCCCCTCAAACCGGTCCCCGGGCCTTCAATCCAGCAGCCGAGAGGCACTACCCAGCCGGGGGGGGGATTCCCCGGTGTTCCGACCCAAGGGGTTCCCGGCAGTGTCGTTTCTCCCCAGGCACCGGGGGGGACGTTGCAGGGTTGGCCGGGGATGATTCCCTCGGGGGTTCCCGGACAACAGGTCCCCCAACTGAGTCCTGCACAGCCGGGATTGCAGCCGGGGGGAGCTTCTTCCGCCCTGTCCCAGAAGGCCGCCCAGCTTCAGGGACTCTTGGGGCCGGGAGCCAACGTACAGGCCTTGGTTCCCCAGGCGCAGTCGCCCCAGGCCCGAGGGCAGGTTCCGGGAACCGCAACATCCGCTGCGGCGGCGCTTCAGTCCCAGATCCCCTCGGGCACGTCCGTTCCTTATCTGCGAAATAATCAGTATCCTCTCTTGCAGCCGGTCGCAGACGTTCCCGTGGGACCGGACTATGTCCTGGGTCCGGGGGACGAGGTGCGCGTGGCCGTGTGGGGCAGCGTGGAAGGAACCTGGTTCGTGAGCGTGGACCGTGACGGAAACATCACCTTGCCCAAGGTGGGGGTCGTCGGGGTGGCGGGCCTTACCTACCAGGAACTCAAGGAGGTCCTTCAAAAACAACTGTCCAAGTACTACACGGACTTCGAAATGAACGTCAGCCTGGGTGCGCTTCGCTCGATTCGCGTCTACCTCGTGGGGAATGCTCGAACCCCGGGCGCCATCACCGTATCTTCCCTTTCGACCATCATCAACGCGCTCATGGTATCCGGCGGCCCCACCAAGACGGGGACTCTGAGAAACATCGAGCTCAAAAGAAAAGGGGAGACGATCACCCACCTGGACGTGTACGACTTCCTCATTCGAGGCGACAAGACCAATGATACCCGACTGATGCCCGAAGACGTGATTCTGATTCCGCCCATCGGTCCCATCGTGGGAATTGCGGGGAACGTGGCCACCCCCGCCATCTACGAACTCAAGGGCAAGACCAGGCTCTCCGAAGGGATCAAGATGGCGGGAGGGGTTACCGCTGCGGCCTATCTCCAGAGGGTCCAGGTGGAACGGGTATCCAAGAAGCAAAACAAGATCATTCTTGATTTGAACCTGGACAAGGTGAAAGGCAAAGACGACATTTACCTGGAAGACGGCGATATCGTCAAAGTCTTCCCCATCAATACCGTGGTGACCAACCGGGTGGTCCTTCAAGGGAGTGTCCGAAGGGCGGGCGAGTATGAGTGGAAGCCGGGCATGCGGGTCAAAGACCTGATCCCCAACACCGAAGCCCTGTTGCCCAATACCCTGTTCACCTATGCGGCCATCGAAAGGGTGGTCCCTCCCGATTATCATCCGGAGTATGTGACCTTTAGCCTGGAAGGCCTGCTCATTCGGAAGGAAGAAAAGGAGAACGTCAAGCTCGAGCCCTTCGACGTGGTGACGGTCTACGCCAAGCCGGATAAGCTGGAGAAGCAAGTCGTCCAGATCACGGGGGCGGTGAATACACCGGGGCAATTCGAGTTTCGTCCCAACATGAAGCTCTCCGACCTTGTGAACATTGCCGGTGGTTTGAGACCTTACGCATTCATGAATTCGGCGGAGGTCACCCGGGTTATTCCCACCCAACAGGGTCCCAAAACCGAACAGATCTACGTCAACCTGAGCGAGGCTCTGGCGGGCAATCCTCAGCAGGACATCACCCTGATGGAAAACGACTATCTTTTCGTCCGATCGGTGCCGGATTGGCAGATCTACAAGAAGGTGTACGTGTACGGTGAGGTCAATTTCCCCGGCGAGTACGCCTTTAAGAAGGGAGAAACCGTCTCGTCGGTGATTGAAAGAGCGGGCGGGTACACCTCCCGAGCCTATCTGCGGGGTACGGTTTTCACGCGGGTGAGCACCAAGCAGGTGCAGCAGGCCCAGATCAACGAAATGGTGGATCGCCTGGAAAGGGAGATGGCGGCGGCCGGGACCGCGGATCTGACCGTGGCCACGGACCCTGTGGAGGCGAGGGTGATTCAGTATCAGAACGCCCAGAAGCGGGTCTTCGTGGAAGGGTTGCGCAGGGTCGAGGCCAAGGGGCGTATGGTTGTCAGACTGGACCACCCGGCCAAAATGAAGAAAACTTCCTTTGACATCCCTCTGGAAGAAGGCGACATGATCTTCATTCCCACCAATCCCCAGACGGTGCAGGTGCTGGGGGCCGTGTACAACCAGACCAGCTTTGTGTATGAGCCCAAGAGGGACTACATGTATTACGTCACCAAGACCGGGGGATACACCAGCAGTGCGGACAAGAAGGCGGTCTATGTGCTCAAGTGCGACGGCACCTCCGTCAAGCCGGGTAGCGGTCTGACATGGGACCATGACTCCAACGAGTGGCGAACCGGCGGCAGTGTCGTGTTGGAACCGGGAGACACCATCATCGTACCGGATCAGCTGGACAAGATGGGGTGGTATGTTGCCTTGAAGGGACTCACGGAAGTGATTTACCGGATCGCCGTGGGAACCGGGATCCTGTTCCGCGCTTTCTAACAACCCATTGGCGGAACAAGCTCCGGGAGCTTGCGAACCAGGATTTGAGGGCGGGGGCGGCGCGTTCGACCTCGCCCCTTGCCGTTCCTTCGCCGGGCCGCACTGGGAGGCCTTCCAGTGGCGGCCGTTTTATTGGGGAAGGATCGCCGGGGTCGGCTCAAGGGTTATGGCTTTCCGGCGTAAGGTCCCGCATCTCCCAGGGAGGTATGCGCAGCATGAAAGCCATGATTCTCGCCGCAGGACTCGGGACCCGATTGCGACCTCTCACCCTGGTTCGACCCAAACCACTCGTGCCGGTGATGGGAACGGACCTCCTGACCTACTGGGTTCACAGGCTCCACCGGGAGGGGTTTGAGGCGGTAGTCGTCAACGCATTTCATCTTCACGGGCAGATGGTGAAGGCGGTCTCGGAGCGGCCCTGGCCTTTGCCCGTCCATATGTGTGTGGAACCCAGGCTTCTGGGCACTGCGGGGGGGCTGAGAAACGCCCTGGATTTCTTTGGAGACGAACCCCTTGCCGTTGTCAACAGCGATGTGATCTGCAACGTGTCCGTTGCGGACCTCTACGAAGATCACCTTCGCTCCGGTTGCCCCGCCAGCCTACTTGTTCATGACTTTTCCCCCTTCAACAACGTGGTGGTGGCGCAAGACGGCAGAATTGTGCAATTCGGCGACCGGCCGGCACCGCCGGGACACGATGGGGAACCGGCCCGAATCATGGCGTTTACGGGAATCTACTGTCTCACCCCGTCGATTCTCTCGGACGTTCCTCCGGGGCATCCCCGGGAACTGGTCCCTTTGTTGACGGAATGCCTCTCCAAGGGGATGCGGGTTCGCGCCGTGACCCGTCCACCTTTTTTCTGGCGAGAAATCGGGACCTTGGACAGCTACCGGCGCGTGCACCGGGAATTGTCTCTCCGGGAGGGGGAGTCCCCGGGACCGTTGCCTGCGGGACGGTCTTTCCGGTCTGAGGGTCCTGCCGTGGAGAATTCGGATCTTTCTCTGCGAGGATTCGTCGTCATGGGTCGGAATTGTCGAGTGGGCAAGGAGGCGGTGCTCGAGGACACCATCCTGTGGGACCACGTCGAGGTCAAAGCCCGCAGCAGCCTGAACAACTGCATCGTGACCGACGGGGCCGTGGTGGAAGGAAATCACGCCAACGAGGTGATCCTGGGGGAGACGGGATTGTGAAGCTGTCGGCAGGATTGGAAGAAGACCTGGCACACCTGCTCGACGAGGTGCTGCCCGGATTGTGGGAATCCACGGACCGGGCCCGGGTTTTGCCGATGCCTGGGGACGGCTCCGACCGGAGGTTTTACCGCATTCACCGAGGAGCGCGAAGGATGGTCGCCGTCCTATCGCCCCGGAAAGAGGGATCGAAGGTCGACGAAAACGATTCCTACTTCCTCATCGGGACTCACTTGGCTTCCCGGGGTGTGCCCGTGCCCCGGTTCTATTGGGGCGACCCTCTCAACGGATGTTTTCTCCTGGAAGATGTGGGCGATTGTCATTTTCAGTCTCTGGCTGTTCGGGGTCCTTCAGACCTTGAGCACCTCTACGGCAGGGCGTTGAGGCTTCTCGTGTACCTGCATCGGCACGCCCCGGAAGGGTTCGATGCCGGGTTCTGTTTCGATACCGCCGTCTACGATCCTCGGTTCGTGTACACCCGGGAACTAGAGTATTTTCGGACTTTTTTCCTGAACTCGCTGCTGAACCTTGAGGTCCCCGAGGAAGAGTTGCGTCGGGATTTCGAGGACTTGGCGGAAGTCTCGGGAACCGATGAGAGACAATGGGTCATCCACCGGGATTTCCAGAGCAGGAACCTCATGGTTCATGGGGGTCGTTTGCGGCTCCTGGACTTCCAGGGAATGCGCTACGGACCTCCCGCCTATGACCTGGCATCCCTGGTGACGGACCCTTACGTATGTCTGCCCGTCGGGATTCAGGAAAGGCTGGTCTGGGAGTACTGGAAGCAGGCCCGCCGGTTTCTGGGAGGAACCCGAGAGAGGTTTTGGGACCGCTACCGAGCGGTGCGCCTCTCGAGAAATGTTCAGGCCCTTGCCGCCTACGCCTTTCTGGGAAAAACGAAGGGGAAGAATCGATTTCTCAGGTTCGTCCCCCGTGCCTGGAAGCAGTTGTTTGCATGGGTTAAGGGCCCTTGTCGGGGCAGGTATCCGAGGTTTGAACGGCGCCTTGAACAGGTCGAAAGGCAAGGAATCCCGAGGAGGGTCGAACTTTTTCGTGACACATAGGCCTCAAACTGTTATAGGGCAGGGTCCAATATCAACACAGGTCGGCATAGAAAGGAGAGGACCTCCATGGCGTCGAAAACGAAACATACCCGGCTCGTACGGAAGCGCAAGCACAGACCGAACAAAATCAACGTCAAAACGGACCGGCAACGGATCGTGAAAAATTTGGAAGTTCTGGCCAAGGTCACCGGCACCGCTTCCTGACCCAACCGCGAAGGACCTGCCCGACCATCGACTCCGCCCCGGCCCCGAGACAGGAAACGATCCGCGGCGACGGACGGAAAGACGGGTCCGCCGTTCCCGGAACACCCCGACGGGAGCGGGGTCGCGGGATCATTTCCCCGGGACCCCGTTTTGCCGTCGCCGGGATCAGGGTTCGGTCCGGAGCCTGCCTGCTTGCGCCTCGGCTTCTTCGAGAATTCCACGGATCAAATCCAGACCCTTTTGCCAGAAAAGAGGATCGGACAACTCGATCTCGAAGGGTCGGAGCAACTCCCCAGGCGGGGCCTTTCCTCCCGAAGCCAGCAGTTCCAGGTAGCGGGGCACGAAAGCGCTCTCTTCTTCCTGGTATTGTCGGAAGAGGGAGAGTACCAGGAGTTCTCCGAAAGGATACGCGTACACATATCCCGGCTGATGGATGAAGTGGGGAATGTAAGCCCACCAGGTCCTGTAGTGATCGAGCAGCCGCACTGAGTTGCCGAACATCTCCTCTTGGGTCGAGGTCCAGCAAAGGGAGATTTCTTCCACGTCCAGTTCGCCCGAAGTGCGGCGCAGGTTGTGGATTCGATCTTCAAAACGGTTCAGGGCAACCTGCCGGAAGACGGTGGCGAAGATGTCTTCCAACTTGGCGCAGAGCAGTCCCAGTCTTTCCGAAGAATCCGAAGTCTGATCCAGTAGATGCCTGAATACCAGCATTTCTCCGAAGACCGATGCGGTTTCCGCCATGGTGAGGGGAGTGTCGCTGTTGAAGAGACCTTGTTGCCTGGCCAGATACTGGTGAACCCCGTGCCCCAGTTCATGGGCGAGGGTCATGACGTCCCGGGGGGTGCCGGTGAAGTTCACCAGGACATACGGGTGGCAGGAAGGAACGGTTGGGTCGGAAAAGGCACCGTTTCGCTTCCCCGGAAGAACCGGGGCATGAATCCATCCTTGGTCAAAAAAGAAGGCGGCAATTTCCCGCATCTCCCGGGAAAACCGGCCGAAGGCCGAGAGGACAATCTCTGCGGCCTCGTCCCACCGGAAGGTGCGGGTCGGGACGTGGGGAAGGGGGGCATACCGGTCGTAATCCAAGAGTTCCTCATACCCGAGAAGGTCGCGTTTCAGTCGGTAATAACGGTTCACCAGGTCGTACCGGGACACTGCGGCATCGATCAGGGCTTTCACCACTTGGTCGTCTGTTTCGTTTTCCAGGTTTCGTTCCCGGAGCCAGTGGGGATAGCGGCGAATGCGGTCGGTGATGGCCTTGTCCAGCAGGACCGTGTTGAAGACATGGCCCAGAATCGGCAGGACGCTCCTCAATCCTTCGCTCAGATCCATGGCCGCCCGGCGCCGGATCTCGCGCATCGGATGGTAAAGATCGCTGAGGACCTCGGATTGGGTCCTTGCCTCGACGCCGAACCTCAAACGGCCCAGGACCTTGTCGAAGAGGTTGCCCCAGGCGGAAGCCGCCACGGGTCCCATTTCCGCCAGGATGCGCTCTTCGGGTTCCGTGAGGGTGTGGGGCTGGTAGCGACGGATCTTTTGGAGATAATGGCGGTAGGAAGCCAGGGCCGGATGTTCCAAGAGTGCCCGAGCCGCCGCCTCGGGAATCCCGTTCCATTCGACCTCGAAAAAAAGAGTGTCTCGGTGCAGGGCGGCGGCAAGCTCGACGTGGGCCTGCCGCAGGGCGCTTGCCGCGGAGTCCTGGGTCCGGGTCGCGAAATACAGGTTGGAAAACGAAAGCAGCCTGCGGGTGCGCTCCTGGAGGACCTCCAAACGGCTGACGGCCCGGTGGAGTTCTTCCCCATTCAGAGATGCCACACGGCCGCGATAGGCTCGGGAAAAAGCCTCCGATTCCTTCCGGCACCGGGCCCGGTCTTCCTGCAGGCGGGGATCCCCGGCATGTGCGTAGAGATCCTCGAGGTTCCAGATCACCTCTTGCACCGAACGGTCCATTCCGTTCCCTTCCTTGATCGCCATAGGGAACTCGTTTCCCGGGGAGAGGAAGCCTATCGTCTTTCCGTACCGGATGTTCCGGGGATGCTGGGCTCACAGGCAAAAAAGGCGCGGTTGGGAACGAACATCTTCCCGGGGTTCAGGATGTTCAGCGGGTCCAGGGCCTTCTTGACGGCCCACATGGTCTCCATCCCCTCGCGTCCCAATTCCCACTCGATGAAGGGGGACTTGGTGATGCCCACTCCGTGTTCTCCTGAAAGAGTGCCCCCGAGGTCCAGAACCATCCGGAAAAGCTCCCGGACGGCCTTCTCGGCCCGCAGGAGTTCATCCGGGTCCTTTCGGTCCACCATGATATTCGTGTGGATGTTGCCGTCCCCGGCATGACCAAAACAGACGATGAGAAGGTCGTACCTGGCGGCCAATTCCCGGATGCCCCGGATGAGCAGGGGGATCTGCGTTCGGGGCACGGTCACGTCCTCGTTGATCTTCCCCGACTTGATGCGGCCCAGGGCCGGGGAGACGGCACGGCGTGCCCGCCACAGTCGATCCCGCTCGGCCGGGGAGCGGGCCGTCTCGATGTCGGATACGCGGTTTTGCCTGCAGATGCTCCGAATTTTCTCCGCTTCGGCGTCCAGGATGGAATCCGGTCCGTCCACCTCGATCAGGAGTAAGGCCTCCGCTTCCCGGGGCAGGCCCAGGGACAGGTGGTTTTCCACCACCTGGATGGTCGCCTGATCCATCAGTTCAAGTGCACAGGGAATCACCCGGTTGCGGACAATATCGCACACCGAGCGCACGGAATCCTCGAGACTTGCAAAAGAGGCCAAGAGGGTCCGCACGCTCTCCGGGGCGGGAATCAGCCTCAGAACGGCCTGAGTGATGACGCCGAGGGTCCCTTCGGAACCCACCAGGAGGCGGGTCAGATCGTATCCCACCACTCCCTTCATGGTTCGAGTCCCCGTGTGGAGTACCCTTCCCGTGGGCAAGACGACCTCGAGTCCCAACACGTAGTCCCGGGTGACGCCGTACTTCACGGCCCTGGGGCCTCCGCTGCACATGGCGATGTTTCCCCCGATGGTGGAAAACTGGAGGCTGGCGGGATCGGGAGGATAAAACAACCCGTGGGGCGCCAACATCTTCTGAAAGGCCCCCGTAACCACCCCCGGCTCCACCACGGCGATCATATTGTCCGGGTCGATCTCCAGCACGCGGTTCAACCGGTTGAGCACCAGGACCAGGCCCCCGTCTTCGGGGACGGCGGCCCCCACCATCCCGCTTCCCGCACCCCGGGGGTAGACGGCAAAGAGCTCCCGGTTGGCCAGTTCCAGGAGTTGAGAGACTTCCCGGGTGCTTCCCGGAAAGGCGACGCAATCGGGCATTCCTTTGAGTTTGCTGGCGTCGTACCCGTAGCAGTAGCGTTCTTCCCGGCTTGTCACCACATGGGGTTCACCCACGATTCCAATGACTTCCGAAACGGGGACGCGTTTGTAGTTCATCGTTTCACCCTGCCCTGCCGGAGCCCGTTGGGATGAGTTTGAACGGCTTCACGATGGGAAGAGGCGATCTCCCGGACGAGGGCCCTCATGCCCAAAAACCCGTGCCGGAAGGTCGCCCGACACGACCCAGGGAACGGCATCCAAATCGCTTCCGACTATAGTGAAGCTTGCTTTCTCTTGCAACCTCCGTCCGGTTGCGTTTGAATGTCGGCAAAGAACGGGCTGAGGAGAGGGTGCATTGTCGCAACGGCGTGGAAAGCCGAGATGGAGCTGCGGCGGGGAAATCCGGAGGGATTGGAACGGTGGAGAAAGATCCGGTGCTGTTGGGATGTGAAGTCTTGGCGCAAAGGGCGCCTTCGTGGTTTCGTTCGGCGCGGCTGGGGTTGCTGTCCAACCAGGCGTCCGTCACAAGCAGATTCGAGCATACCCGTTCGGTGTTGGAGCGGGCGGGAGGACGTTTTGTGAGCCTGTTTTCTCCCCAGCACGGCTTTTTCGCCGAGAAGCAGGCCAACATGATCGAGTCGGCGGACTCGTGCCTGGAATCCATTCCCGTTTACAGCCTCTACGGTGCGGTCCGTCAGCCCACCCGGGAAATGCTTCGGTCCGTCGACGTGTTGTTGATCGACGTGCAGGACGTGGGGACTCGTGTGTATACCTTTGGGACGACCATGGGGCTCTGCATGGAGGCGGCGGTCGGGAGCGGGACGAAAATCGTGGTCCTGGACCGCCCCAACCCCATCGGCGGGACTCGTGCGGAGGGCAATGTTCTCAAGGCCGAGTACCGATCCTTCGTGGGTCGATACCCGATTCCCATGCGCCACGGATTGACCTTGGGGGAACTGGCGTTGTTCATTCAAGCGGAGTGTCGGGTTGCCTGCGACCTCGAGGTCGTCCCCATGCAAGGCTGGAATCGGGGGGACCTTTTCCCGGACACCGGACTGCCCTGGGTCTTTCCTTCCCCCAACATGCCCTCCTGGGAGACCGCCGTCCTTTACCCCGGGATGGTGCTCCTGGAGGGCTGCAATGTCAGCGAGGGCAGAGGGTCTACGCTGCCTTTTCAGCTTTTCGGAGCACCCTTCATCGACCAGAAACGCCTGGGCGAGTATCTCCACGACCTGCATCTGGAGGGGGTGGCGTTCCGTCCCATCTGCTTCGAGCCCATGTTCGACAAGTGGCAGGGGAGAACCTGCTGCGGTTTCCAGATCCACGTGACGGACCCTCGCAAATTCCGGCCCTATAACCTGGGACTACACCTTCTTCGGGGATTTCTCACCACCTGCAGGGACGACTTCCAGTGGCTGCCTCCTCCATACGAATACGAGCGGCATAAGTTGCCCATGGACATTCTGTTGGGCGACGGGTGCATCCGGGAAGCCATCGAGGCGGGGGCAAACATCGAGGAACTCGAAAAGGGGTGGATCTCCGAGTTGCGGGAGTATCGGGAGAAGGCTCGGGGCTGTTTCCTCTATTGACTCTCCAGCCCCTCCATGGTCAGGAGAACGGCCTCGGAGACTTCCCTCATGGATTTTCGGGTGTTCATGCTCCTTTTCTGGAGCCACCGGTAGGCCTCTTCCCCGGAAATGGACAGGCGCTTCACCAGCAGATCCTTGGCTCGTTCGGTGATCTTTCGGTTGGCCAGCTCTTCCTGAATGACCCGCGTCTGGACCATGAGTTCCGTCTTCTCGATGGCTACCGCCGCTTGATTGGCCACGGTGGTGAGCACGTTCATCTGAAGATCGCTGAAAGCATGGGGGTGGGAGGTGTAGCAGTTGATGACACCGATGACCCGGTCCTTGACCCGCATGGGGATGCTCAACATGGACACGAGTTTCATGCGCCGGGCCAGGTCCTTTTCTTTGTAGATGGGATCTCCCAGGACATTGGAAACCGCGTAAGGACGGCCCTCGAGGGCGACTTTCCCCACAATGCCCTCCCCCACCTTGAGAACGCGGTCCTTCAGGTATTCGCTGTCGATGGATTGGGTTGCCCTGAGCCGCAGGACTTGTTCCTTCTCGTCCAGCAGCCATAAGGAACAGACGCTCGAGTTCATGACCTCCGCCGTGACCATTACGATGAGGCGCAGGATGTCTTCCAGGTAGTGGTCCGAGGTGATGGCCTTGCTGATGAGGGTGAGGGCCTCGATACTCTTGTCGTAGGCTTCGTGATCCTCGAATTCCGTCACCGATTCTTCCGACGGACCGGCGTGCGGGCAAAAGCGCTGGAAGAGGTTCCGCTTACCTGCCGTGCGCTCCTGGGCTTTCCGGATCTGGTCCTGAACGGGGAGTGGGACCCGAAGCAGGTCCCCTTCCAGGAAGGCGTCGAGCATCTCGTAGGTCACTTTCCCCGCGGAGCCCCGGGGAAGATCCGGAAGGGCGGGGGATGCCGGAGCCTTCTTGACAAGGCGCTGGGGGATCCGAAGCAGTCGGGCGATGTCATGGACCTGGCTTCTCAGGAGGTGGAAAAGGGGAAAGACATCCCCGACAAAATCCCCGTACTTGGTGAAGTTTCCGATTTCCCAGTCGCTGCGATTCCCGTGACCCAGGACCAGGCATTGACGGACGGCTGCAAAGTGAAGAAGAGCTGCCGCACGGAGGTGGTCCTTGAGCTCTTCGTTTGCAGCCTTGGAGGCTCGAGGAAGCACGGAAGTGAATGTGTCCCATACCGGGCCCAGATCCAGGGATTCATGGGGTATCCCCATGTGTCGAGCTGTCGCCCACGCGTCTTGAAGCTGGGCCTTGGCCGTACGGCAGGAAAGGATCAGCCCGGTAACGGCGTTGCCCACGGCGAGTTTTGCAAGAGCGGCCGTCACGGCCGAATCCAATCCCCCCGTAAGCTCAACCACAAACCCTTTGGTTCCCGGGCGTTTTGCTCTGCAGCGGAGCCATTGGACGGATTCTCTTACCAGGGTCTCGGGGTCTTTGGAAATCATATCCGTTCCATCCCAGGTCCCGGGAACGAAGAGGTCAATGGAGCCACTTGCCGATGCGGTTCCAACGGACATAGCTTTCAGTGGGTTTCCAGGTAAGCTCGCCGTCCCGATTCCAGGACCAATAGATAATGAAGGCCTTCCCCTTAAGTTCCTTGATGTCCACGAATTTCCAAAAGCGGCTGTCGTAGCTCTCGTCCCGGTTGTCCCCCATGACGAAGAGACAATTGAGAGGAACGATTATGGGACCCATATTGTCCCGGGTGCTGAGACCGGCCGGCATGATTTTGCTGTCGCTAAAAACGGCATAGGGTTCAACCAGCCTTTGGTCGTTGACGTAGACGACTTTATCCTGTATTCGTACCGTATCACCGGGTAAGCCAATGACTCTTTTGATAAAATCTTTGGAGGGATCCACGGGATATTTGAATACGACGATGTCCTGGCGTTTGGGGTCCGAAAAGTGGAGGATCTCCTTGTTCCAAAAGGGGATCTTTATCCCGTAAATGAATTTGTTGACCAGAATATGGTCCCCGATGAGCAGAGTGGATTTCATGGAGCCGGAGGGGATCTTGAAGGCCTGGACCACAAAAGCTCGGATCACAAGGGCCAGCAGGACGGCGATGATGATGGCCTCGGCATATTCCCTAAGAGCGCTCTTGGAGATGGGTTTTTCAGCTTCTTTTTCAGAGAGAATGGACAACGGGTTTCCTCCTTTGAAGGCGACATAATCCGTGCGAATGCAGGCGTCGCTTACTGTAATAAGTTTCTTGCAAGTTTTCAAGGAAGGATGGTAGACTAGGAACGTCTTGAAATGTCAATGGAAACCTTGCACTTACTCGTCAGGGGCGGGCCCACTCTATGTTCGGAAAAAAAGAAAACATTGTCGGTTTGGATATTGGGTCCCACAGCATAAAGATGGTCCAGGTGAGTGCGAAAAACGGGTCGCTCAAGCTGTTGAACCTCGGAGTTGCCTCGGTTCCGCGCGAAGCCTTTGCTGAGGGAAGGGTGAGCAAGGCCGATCAGGTTGCCAGGTGTATCCAGCAGTTGGCAAGCCACCTCAAGATCAAAGACAAGCTGGTGGCAACTTCCATTTCCGGCTATGAGGTGATGATTAAGAAGATCGAATTGCCCATGATGACGGAGGCGGAACTGGAAAACCGGATGCAGGTGGAGTTGGGCCAATATATCCCATACAACATAGAAGAGGTGGACGTCGATTATCAGATCATGGACCTTGTCAAGGAACGCCCCAATTACATGGATGTCCTGCTGGTGGCCGCCAAGAAGGAGTCGGTCAACGATTATGTAAGCCTGATCCGAATGGCCGGATTGGACCCTGTAGTGGTGGATGTGGATTTTTTCGCCCTGAGCAATGCTTATGAAGCGGTTTATGGGCTACAGGAAGAAAACCTTGTATTGTTGGACATTGGCGCAAATAAAGCTATTATGAATATCACCTCTAAAGGAATTCCTATTTTCACTCGAGGGATATCCATTGGGGGCAACCAGATCACCCACCGGGTCTTGGAGCAGTTCAAAGTCGGCCCCGAGGAAGCGGAGCGCCTGAAACTGGGAGACGCCTCCGACAAAGGGTCCGTCCATGATCTGGAGGATATTTACGTCTCGGTGGTTCAAAACTGGGTGAATGAATTTCAGCGTGCTATTGATTTTTATTACAGTAATTTTCCGGAACGGAAGATCAGTCGAATTCTCCTGAGCGGGGGCTCCAGCAGAATTCCCGGCCTGAATCAATTGTTTCGGGAGAGTCTGGAGGTACCCGTAGAACTGTTCAACCCCCTTTCTCAGCTCGAATATGATTCCAAGGTATTCGATTCCGCGTACCTGGATTACGTTGGACCGCAAATGGCCGTATCTTTGGGACTGGCTTTAAGAAAGGCTAAGTTGAAATGATTCAAATCAATTTGCTCCCAGTCCGCACCAGGAAGAAGAGGGAAACGGGAAAACAGTTCATCGTCCTGTACCTTCTTTGCGTTCTGTTGGCAGGCGGCGTCATCGGGTATCTGTGGATCTCCAAGGAGAGCGAGATTGCCGCACTCAACAAGCGCCTGGCTCAAGTGCAGGCGGAAGTCAAGAAGTACGCCCAGTACGAGGTCATGCTGCAGGAGCTGAAAAGCAAGAAAGAGGTCGTGGATCGGAAACGAGGAGTGGTGGAAGATCTGCAGAGGGACCGAGACAGCATTGCTCGCCTGCTTGCCGTCCTCAGCATCCAGGTCCCTTCGGAAAAGATGTGGTTTGAGAGGCTGGCTCAAACGGCAAACAACGTTACCGTGGACGGTGTGGCTCTGAGCAACGAGGCCATCGTGGAATTCATGCGCAATCTGGAATCGTC
>JARKQW010000275.1 GCA_029974695.1 Syntrophobacteraceae bacterium
TTTTCCGCCCTTGACGATGTAGTCCACATCCCTTTTGAAAAGAGCGTGAGCCCGCAGGGCCTGGTGCACATGGTGGAGAATGGTGATATGCCGGGGATCGTAGAGATTTTCGACTCCCAGGAGGTTCTCCACCCGGGCGACCCCTTCCTCGTTCAGGGCCACCGTTCGGCTTTTTTCCTCGATGGTGTAGTGGGCTTCCTTGTGGAGCTGGGGGATGATCCGGTTGATGCGGTAGTAGAGTTCCGTGGATTTCTCCGCGGGTCCCGAGATGATGAGGGGGGTTCGGGCTTCGTCGATGAGGATGGAGTCCACTTCGTCCACGATGGCGTAATGGAGATCCTTCTGGACCAGTTCTTCCAACCGGAACTTCATGTTGTCCCGCAGGTAATCAAATCCGAATTCGTTGTTGGTGCCGTAGGTGACGTCGGCCCCATAGGCTTCCTGGCGTTCCCGGTCGTCCAGTCCGTGGACGATGCAGCCGACGCTGAGGCCCAGAAAGCGGTAGATCTTTCCCATCCATTCGCTGTCGCGCCGTGCCAGGTAGTCGTTCACCGTAATGAGGTGGACTCCTCTGCCCGTGAGGGCGTTGAGGTAAATGGGCAGGGCGGCCACCAGGGTTTTTCCTTCGCCGGTTTTCATCTCGGCAATCATGCCCTGGTGCAGGACGATGCCGCCGATGAGCTGCACGTCAAAGGGGCGCATGCCCAGGGTGCGAACCGAAGCTTCCCTGGCTACGGCAAAGGCTTCGGGCAGCAGGTCGTCCAAGGGTTCCCCGTTGCCCAAGCGTTGCCGGAATTCCGGGGTCTTGGCCCGGAGTTGGGCGTCCGACAGTTTACGAACCTGTGGTTCGAAACGGTTGACCTCGTCCACCAGGGGTGCGATTTTCTTGAGAGTTCGCTCGTTGTGGCTTCCAAATATTTTCTTGAGTAATGCGCCGATCATAGGACCTCGAACACTCCTTCCTCATGAGGCACGACATTTTCAAGAACAAAGGCACGGGACCCGTGCCTTGGGATATCCAATCCAAACTCAACAATCCAGTATATCCCACCTCGGACCACAATGCAAACCGGTTGAAAAAGCCCCCCGCGGGTGGATTGACGGCCGCCCATCCCCGCCGGATGCAAAGAAAGACGACCATGCGTCTCGACAGGGACGAGGCCGATGCGTCGAAGCCGGACAGGGGAGTGATGGGTTCCTGAATTGAACCATTCCCTGTGATCCTTCCGCAGTCAGCTCGTCGGCATTGTATCTCAGGACTTTGGGACATCCCCTGTTGAGGGGAGCCAAGGCTGCTCAACCACAGGAAATTCCATAGCCAAGGGCTAGAAGCTGATCGCTCGATTTAGAGGGTTATGTCGATGCAATTCGAGCCGGAAGCGGTTGAGCGGCACTCAGGTCCGGCCTCCCGACGGATTCCTATCCCGCCAGGTCCAGGACCATGGCCACCTCGTCGCACTCGGGGAACTTGGGACAATGGAGGCAGTCGGCCCAAATCTTGTGGGGAAAGATGTTTTTGTCCACCAAGCGAAAACCCAGGCGTTCGAAAAACCCGGTTTCATAGGTGAGGGTGAACACCCGTCGGATTCCCACGCTGCGGGCGTCTTCCACGCAGGCATTCACCAGCTTGCGACCCAGCCCGAGCTTCTGGTGGCTGTCCAGAACGGCCAGGGATCGAATTTCGGCCAGGTCCTCCCAGACGATGTGGAGGCTGCAGCATCCCACCACCTGTCCGGTCTCATCGTCTTCGGCCAGGAAGATGTCTCTGAGGTTGGTGTACAGCTCACTCAAAGACCGGGCCAGGAGCCGTTCCTGCTGAGCGAAATGGGCCAGGATCTTTTGGACGACCACCACGTCTTGGGTCTTGGCTTTGCGAATCATGGGCCTGCCTCTGCGGAATTCCTGCCCCGGGGCCTTTTAGCGCCGGTGTTGAAGGATGGTATGGACGGATCGGAGAAAGGAGTCGATTTGCTCCGGGGTGTTCATGTGCCCCGGAGAGACGCGAACGGTGCCCGAGGGAAACGTTCCCAGGGTTCGGTGCGCTTGGGGAGCGCAGTGCAGTCCCGAGCGAACGGCAATGTCGAAGGCCTTGTCCAGGAGAAACGCCACTTCGTCCGGGCTCATCCCTTCCACGGTGAAGGAGACCACGCCGGTACCCCGCACCGACGGTCTCAGGACCTCGACGCCGTTCAATTCCGAAAGGCCGTCCTCAATCTCGGCAGCCAGCTTCAGTTCGTGATTCAGGACGGTTTCGAGTCCTTCTTCGAGAAGGTACCGGATTCCGGCTCCCAGGCCGGCGATTCCCGGAAAGTTGAGGGTGCCGCTCTCGTAGCGGTCCGGACAGAATCCCGGTTGGCGGGGATCTTCCGAACGACTGCCCGTTCCTCCTTCCACGAGGGGAAGTACGTCCAGGTCCTCCCGGACATAGAGAACCCCGACACCGGCTGGGCCCAGGAGCCCTTTGTGGCCGGAACAGGCCAGCATGCCCAAATCCCATTCCCCGGCGGAAATGGGTTGAACCCCCGCCGTCTGGGCCGCGTCCAGGAAGAGGGGCACGCCGGATTCCCTGCACATGCGCGCAATCCGGGGGATCGGCAGCAGTGCTCCGTTCACATTGGACGCGTGGGTGAGAACCACCAGGCGGAGTCCGCCCTCGAGGGCCCGGGCGAAGCCTTCCAGATCCAACTCTCCCCGACGGCTGCAAGGGATGATCTCGGTACGGACGCCCAGGGTCTCGAGGCGCGCCAACGGTCGCACGACGGAATTGTGTTCGAGGCCGGAGGTGAGGACCTTATCTCCGGGCCTCAACCACCCTTTGAGGACCACATTGATGCTTTCGGTGGCGCTCTTGGTGAACGCGACCCGGTCCGGGTCCGGGATCCCCAGGATTTCGGCCGTTCTTCTGCGGGGGTCCGATACCATGGCCAAAGCGTCCCGGGCCCGCCGATGGGACGCCCGGCCGGGATTGGCTCCCACCTCCGCCATGGCATGCTGCACCGCGGCGTACACCGCTGGTGGTTTGGGAAACGTGGTTGCTGCGTTGTCCAGATAGATGCTCATGAATTCCGTCCCAGGCCGGGTTCCCTTCCGCTTGCCCCCGGCTCCATCTCCTTCCCACCGAAAGCGTTTCCCCTATTCGCTTCACCTCCACCCCAACCAACCAACTAACCCAACAACCCCAACTCCCCCCCCACGACCCTCTCTTCCCCGCTGTAGACGGTGAATTTGCCCCCTCGAGCGTACCCGATGAGGGTGATATTCAGGGACCCGGCCAGTTCCACGGCAAGGGTGGTGGCCGTGTTGCGGCTCACCAGCATGGGCAGTCCCACCTTGGCCGCCTTGATGAGAATCTCCGAGGTCAGGCGGCCGGTGGTGAGAATGAACTTGTCTTCGAGGGAAATCCTCTTTTGGAACACGTGGCCCACAATCATGTCTACGGCATTGTGGCGGCCGATATCGTTCCGAAACAGGAGGATTTCCTCCGGGGATGCCAGGGCGGTGTTGTGGACCCCATGAGTTCGCCGGTAGGTTTCACTCAAACGGTTGAGATCGTCGATGCGATCGAGGACCTGCCGGGGGCTCACTCTCAGGGGGCTTTGGATCTTTTGGGCGAGCAGGGAATCCAGGGCGTAATAGAAGACGGAGCCTTTTCCGCATCCGGACGTGATGGTTCTCTTTTCCCACAGGTTGCGAAGAAGGGGCGAGGCTCCGGGTACAAAAGCCTCCACCTTCCCCAGTTCCCCATCGATTTCGATTCGCTCCAGGTCTTGGGGTTCCTTGAGAAAACCCTCCGCATGAAGAAAACCGATCGCCAGTTCGTCCAGATGGTGGCCGGCGCAA
>JARKQW010000284.1 GCA_029974695.1 Syntrophobacteraceae bacterium
AGCGCATTTACTGGTACGCCCGGCAGGGAGAGCCCGCAGCCCAGTCCCTGTTCGCCAGGATGGGGTGGGCCCTGGGTTTGGCCCTTGCCGGTCTTTTCACCGTTCTCGGGATTCGCCACGCCGTCCTGGGCGGGGGGGTCAGCGCTTCCTGGGACCAGTTCCACGACCCTCTTCTCAAAAGCCTTTCCCGGAATTCCTCCATGCTGGATCCCGCAGACGCGGTGATCCTTCGAAGCGAGCTGGGCGACCGGGCCGCCCTCCTGGGGGCAGCCAAGCTGGCCTGGGAAGGATGCGGGCCCTAAGGCCTCCCGCCCGGATCGGAAAACCTCGCACCCTTTCAAACCGCGATCCCCATGGTCCTCGGTGCCGGCAACGGCCTCCCACGGCGGCGGAAAGAGGTCCCCTTGCGAGCCTGCACCACATGGGCGCGACTCCGGGGTCGGGGGAGCTCCTCTCACCTGCTTTCGCCACCCCTCACGGGCCGCCGTGGGAAGCGGGGCCTTCGTTGTACGCCGGATCCCGATGGAAGCGGGAAGCGGCGGGACCGACACCGGGTTTCGAGACGATCCTCCCTCGAACGTCCTGCGCAAGATCAGCCCCCGATGGAAAACATGGGACGGCTGATGCACTTTCGGAAGACCGCGCTCTCCAGGGAATGCTTCTCCGGCTTCTCCACGATGGCTCGACGAATGATTTCCATGATCCGCTCTTCCGAGGCCCCCCCCCGCAGAGGAGTCCTCAGGTCCACCTCCGAAGTCGAGAACAGGCAGGTGCGCAACCCCCCGTCGGCGGTCACCCGCAACCGGTTGCAGGTGGGACAGAAATGGTGGCTCACGGGGCTGATGATGCCGATCTTTCCCAGGGCGTCCCGAAAACGAAAGTGGCTGGCCGGACCGTTGGTGTCCCCGTCCTTGGGAGCCGCAACCAGGGGAGCCACCCGGGAGAGTCGGCTCAGGATGTCGTCTGCGGACAGGAAACGCTGGTCCCCCGCTTCGGCCTGAAAAGGCATGAATTCAATGAAACGCACGTGGAAAGGGTACCGGAAGGTCAGGCGGCCCAGGTCCTCGATTTCGTCGTCGTTGATCCCCCGCATGACCACGGCATTGAGCTTGATGGGTCGAAACCCGATCTCGTGGGCCTTGAGGATGCCGTCCCATACCTGGTGGAAGCAGTCCATTTGGGTGATGGCGGCGTACTTTTCCGGCCGCAGGGTGTCCAGGCTCACGTTGATCCGCTTGATCCCCGCGCCGAAAAGGTCCTTGGCAAACTTCGGCAGGAGAACTCCGTTGGTGGTGATGCTCAGGCTCTTGAGGCCGGAAAACCGGGCAATGCTTTCACACAGGTAGAGCAGGTCCTTTCGAACCAGGGGCTCCCCGCCCGTAATGCGGATCTTGCTGATCCCCATGGCGGTAACGATTCGAACCAGTCGCAGGATTTCCTCGTAGCGAAGGATGTCCTCATGGGGGAGCTTTTGCACCCCTTCCCGGGGCATGCAGTAGGTGCAGCGCAGATTGCACCGATCGGTGACGGAGAGCCTCAGGTAATCGATTCGGCGCCGGTAGGGGTCTTGGGGAGGTGGAATCATGAGCCGTTCCTTCCGCTGGAGGGTTTCAACATGAATGGTCGGGGATGGACCCCCCTGAAATTGAGCCGCCGCAGGGTCCCTGGGAACGTCCAATGACAAATCCTTGAACCGCCCTCCGGGGTTCGAAGGACTCGCCGCGTTGCGGACCCGGAGGACCAAACCGGTCTTTCTTCCCCGGCGAACCCCGTGCCCGGATTCCTGTCCTGTTTTTCCCTTATCTCGTGCCGTTCCGCCGCGGGCCTCGTCGAAAACCCGCCGCCCGCGGCGCAACCCGATTGGAAAGATTATAGCGGCAAACCTGGAAGAAAGCCACTTGCAGGAAGCGGGCAACCCGATCCCATGGATCGATCCCGGGTCCACCAGGTCACACTTCCTTCTTGATATCCAGCAGCAGCGTCCCATCCAGGGCATCCAGCCCCTTCACCCGGATGGTGGTTCCCCGGATCTCCAGGACTTCCACCAGGTCGGCCCCGATGGGATTGGGCCGATGAGGGCTCCGGGTGGAAAAGACTCCCCGAAGGGGCCGGGTCCGGTCCCCCCGGGGATGCACCTGGAGCCGTCCCCGGTCCGCCAGGTGAAGCCAATAGAGGATGAGCACCTTCCGGCCCGCTTCGAGGCCGAACATGGCATCCCGGTACCGTGGATCCACCACCAGTTCCCCTTCGATTCCCGCCTCGCTGCCCAGGTGCGGGGCCTCGTCCGTCGAGTGAAAGGGGCTGCGAATGATCCCGATGGGTTCAAGGACAATCGGTTCTCCCATTTTTCCCTTCCTCACCCTTCCAGCCCCAGGGAACCCCGGAGGCGTTCCTCGAGGAGGCTGAACCGATGCTGCATCTTGTCGTTGCGGATGGCGATGGCCAGGGCCTTCTTGCTTCCCACCAGCACTACCAGCTTCCTGGCCCGGGTGATGGCCGTGTAGAGAAGGTTGCGCTGCAGCATCATGTAGTGGTGGGTGAGAAGCGGCAGGACCACCGCGGGGTATTCGCTCCCCTGGGCCTTGTGCACCGTTACGGCATAGGCCAGGACCAGTTCGTCCATTTCGGAGAAGTCGTAGATCACCGTTCGGCCGTCCACCTCCACGTGAACCTCCTGGTTTTCCCGGTCGATCTTTCGAATGCGGCCCAGGTCTCCGTTGAAGACTTCCTTGTCGTAGTTGTTTCGAATCTGCATGACCTTGTCCTGGACACGATAGACCTGTCCTCCTCGTTCCAGGGAAGCGGTCTGGGGATTGAGGACCTCCTGGAGGGCGATGTTTAGCCGCTGGGTCCCGATCATTCCCCGACGCATGGGGCTCAGAACCTGCACCTGGTCCACCGGGTCCAGGTTGAACCGAACGGGGATCCGCTGAGAGCAAAGGCGAAGAATGACCTCGAGAACCTCCTCGGGATCCTCCTTTTCTATGAAGTAGAAATCCTGCAGCCCCCGGGATTCGGTCCGAAGGACGGGGAACTTGCCCTGCTGGACGAGGTGAGCGTTCACGATGATCCGGCTCTCCCGGGCCTGTCGGAAGATTTCCGTCAGCCGCACCACGGGAAACTGCCCCGAGCGGATGATCTCCTGGAGGACGTTGCCGGGGCCCACCGAAGGGAGCTGATCCGCGTCCCCTACCAGGACCAGGGTGGCATGGGGAGAGACGGCCTTGAGAAAATGGTGAAGAAGAAGGATGTCCATCATCGACGTTTCGTCCACCAGGACGAGATCGGCGGGAAGGGGCTTCTGTTCGTTTCGTTGGAAACCGCCTCCCTGGGGGCTGAATTCCAGGATCCGGTGAATGGTTCCCGCCCCGTGACGGGTGGCTTCGCTGAGACGCTTGGCGGCTCGGCCCGTGGGGGCCGCCAGACAGACGCTTGCCTTCATGCGCTTGTACACGGCCAGGATGGCTCGAACCAGGGTGGTTTTGCCCGTCCCCGGTCCCCCGGTGATCACCACCACCTTGTCGGTCAGAGCCCGGCGCACGGCCTCTTCTTGGAGGGGCGCCAGCTGGAAAGGAAGCTCTTTGCGAAGCCACTCGAGGGCTTCGTCGGGATTCCCTTTGCGCTGAAGGGATCGAAAGGCCTTAAGGAAGGTAAGCCGTTTGGCCGCCTGGGTTTCCGCCGTATGAAGGCCCTTGAGATACACCGCCCGTTGGTCCCCAAAGGTCTGGGCCACATCCCCCGGCAACGACTGGACCACGATGTGGCGATCAGCTTCCAGCTGGTCCAGGGCCGACTCGAGGACGGCGGCCGGGATCTCGAGAAGTTCCACGCATTTTTCCAGGAGCCTGCGTCGGGGAACGCATTCATGGCCTTCCTCCATGGCCTGCTGGAGAGCGTAGAAGATCCCGCCCTCGGCCCGGAGGGGCGAATCCGCGGCAAATCCCAGGTTTCTTGCGATCTTGTCTGCCGAAAGGAACCCGATGCCCGCCACTTCCATGGCAAGCCGGTACGGGTTGTCCTTCACCACCTGCAGGGACCCCTTCTGGTAATGTTTGAAGATGCGCACCGCGTACCCGGCGCTGACTCCGTGTCCCCGCAAGAACACCATCAGCTCCCGGATGTCCTTCTGGTCTTCCCATGCCTTCCGGATCTGTTCCAGGCGGTAGGATCCGATCCCTTCCACTTCGAGGAGCCGCTCGGATTCCCGGTCGATGATCTCAAGGGTTTTCTCTCCAAAAAGTCCCACGATGCGGGTGGCCATGACAGGGCCGATTCCCTTGATCAGGCCGGAACCCAGGTATTTTCGGACCCCCTCCACCGAATCCGGGGCCGTCGTCTCGTAGCGATCCACCTTGAACTGGGTGCCGAAGCGACTGTGGTGGTCCCAGTTCCCCTCCATGCGCAGCACCTCACCGGGGGTGACCGAAACGAAGTTGCCCACCACGGTAATGGGATTTCTTTCGCCGGGGATCTTTACCTTGAGGACACAATACCCGTTTTCTTCGTTACTGTAGGTGATTCGCTCCACCCGTCCCTGCAGTTTCTGGGTCATGGCGCTTCTCGGGAAAAGCCCCGTGGGGGCAGGATGGTCGACCAAAGCCTCGAACCCCCTTCCTGCCGGGATCGGAATTCGGGGGTCGGGAGGCTCCCGGGACCCGGACCTTGGCCCAATGCCGTTGAATCAAGCGGTTTGATTCCCCCCTTCAAGGGGGTGCTTGGGGTGCGCTCACACTCCCCCTACCGTCCCAGTGCCCCGTCGAGGGTGGGGAATTCCTACAGGGCCGTTTCACCAACTCAACCGCTTTGGGGCCTCGGCCCGGGGGGACCCGTTTGGTCAACCGCCCAGAGTCCCGGGGGGGACCTCGTTGTCTGAGACGAAATCCAAGCTCACCTTCCAGGACCGGCCGCCGCCCCTCAAGGACCCTGACTTGAACGACGTTCGTGACTCCCGACCGGGCGGGAATCCGGGTATTTGGAGAAGTCCCCGGCACCCCGCTCCCCGCCTGGTACCTCCGGGGAGGGGGGAACGTTCAGTCAAAAAGCTTGGCCGCCCCCCGCGGCACAACCCCGTGAGCGTTCTTCTCGAAAGCAAAAGGGCTCTCGCTTCCTTTCCCGCCCCCAGGAGGGATGCGCCTCCCCGGTAAGCCCCGCCGGGAGAAAATCTCACGCCCCTGGCCGCTCCTCGCGATGAGGCGACCGCGGGCCGTGTGTGGGTGCAGGTTCTGCGGCAGACCGTTCCCGGAATGAAATGTAACACCATTGTCCCGGAGAACCTACTGGAATCATGAATGAATATCACTTTGACAATTTGACCGAGCATGATATATAGACGCAAAGCCTTTCGGAGGGCTGGGGCGTACGAGGTGCCTTCCGGAAAGGAACGGCCTTCGGGAGTTTTCGGCAGCAGAACCGAGGAAGGCCGGAAGCGGTTAAACCACATAGGGGAGTAGAGAGGCCAACCGATGTCGCTTTACATCAAGACGGAAGATTACCGCAAACACGGAATCAGCAAATACTCGGATCTGGCATTGATCCGAACGGTCGTCCAGAAGGAACTCAATATTGATCGGGTTTTCGTATCCTTTGTGAACAAACACGAATACATCCGAGTGGATTTTTTGAGACCTCGACCTCCGCGCCGCCCCAGGGGCCGCCAACATTACCGAAGCGAAAAAGCAAGTCAAGAGACCAAAGAAGCCTAACAGGGTGTTCAAAAAGCAACAAATACATCTGAATCTGAAGTGTACCCCATTGTCTAGTAAAGCCTGTTGAAAAGCCGTCTATTTCGACCGGTTAACGGAGTCACGTGTCGCTTTTTGGGAGAAAAATTCGAGGTCGATGGGGACTCCTCCCACCTTTTGAGCAGAGGAAGGAATTATGGCCGGTGGCCTATGCGGCGTCATGTCCTCATGTGGACATGCCTGTGCTCACCCTGTTTTGAACCCTCCATTGTTCAATAAGGTAGAGAGAATTGCCCGCGACCCCGCCGGATCGGTTACGCTGCTTGACAGCAGAACATTTTCAGCTGTTTGGGTAATGTCTTCTTGGTTTCCGTTTTGCGGGTTCCGACGATTTCCAGAACCACGGTGGCCATCTGCGCCAGGGTTGCCGCAACCAACGTCGAGTGCTGCGATTTCACGCGCAGAGGATCCAAGCCCTCTCGGTGTTTGAGCAGATTGAAGCAACGTTCCATGTTTTTACGAATGTCCCTGGCCTGCTCAACACCATACACCTGATCCTGGATTTGACCGAAGCGCCCAGCATCCAGTGGAATCTCCCGGCACTTCGAACAAGTGGGAGCATGGAAGCACTCATCGGCCCCGCAGTGAAACTCATGGCCCGTTTCCGTCCTGCCCCCATAGCTCATGGGGACTTCGCAGTGGCCATTCAAATAGACGGCGCCACTGTTCGGGTCAACGTGATCTGGAATAAGGGCCTTCTCCTTGGCCGGTGTGATGATGGTCACCCCATAGTCTTTCCGGATCTGCTCGTTTTGCTCCGTGTCGATGTAGCCTTCATCGACAGTAACGATGTCCATGGAAAGCCCCATGGCATGACCAAAACCAATCAGCTGGGGCAGGAACAGATTGTCATGATGGTTGGCCGGCGCAGCCAGTGAGAACAACGGATGATTGAGTCCCGTG
Organism: Syntrophobacteraceae bacterium; assembly: GCA_029974695.1. Taxonomy (GTDB): domain Bacteria; phylum Desulfobacterota; class Syntrophobacteria; order Syntrophobacterales; family Syntrophobacteraceae; genus JAGPLX01. Next base: position 6,645 of record JARKQW010000284.1, read on the forward strand.
TTGGGGTCGATCGCGACCAGGGTGTGGATGCGGTAGCCAACGAAGTACTCCGATTTATCCCGTTTTTTGCGCCGCTTGCCGCAGTCCGCCTCCAGTTCCGCATAGATCCGGACCTTTTTGTTGCCCACCTCGATCGTCGCCAGGGGTCTGGGGCACGATAGAACGGCCACGTCAGTGGAATCAATACCGCAAACCCGGAATGGATGCGTTATCCTGCCGCTCTTGACCAACAGATGGATCACATACACCATCAGATTCACCAGTTGAACGACCGTCAAACTGTTTCGAAACCGGCTCAATTGAGTGTGGTCTATCGTTATTGCCCTGTGGAGCGGCAGGTGGATGAAGGCTCGCTGCCTTTTACTGTCCATCCGGTTGATGACATCCCTGCAATACTTACGATAACTGATCTCCGCGTAGCGCAATGACTTGAGCAATTCAGCACGTAAATAGTGGCTGGGATACAGGTCCCTCATGCTCGGCGTATACCCGACAGGAGCCAACAAACGGTTCACTACCCGGTCATCCACCAACCTATCAATCGCCTCGAGCTCCGGGTCTTCATAGCGGCTCGGCCACCGTTTCACGGGAAAGCTCAAGAGACTGCGGGTCGTCTGCTCGACGAACTGCTCCATCTCCGCCAACTTGATGATTCCGGGCATCGGCACCGGTGTGTTCGTCAGTTCATGAATGGGAATATCCGCTGTCGGCTCGTTCCCGGTATTCTTGGCGACTACGCTCTCCAAGACTTCCCCGGCAATCCGCTGTTTCTCCTTTCGAGGCAGCCGGCGCCATTTTGGGAATTCCTTCTTCAGTTGTTTCAGAACTTCGCGTTTGATATCCTTCTCTCGCATGGAAAGCTCCTGTATGTTTCGAGTGGTTTTTCTTGGTCGGAAATACCCCTTGAATATACCAGCTTTCCATGCCTAACAGGATGTTGAATTAGCGGGGTGAGCTCAACCCCTCTTTCCCGGGTGGATTTTTTTGAGAACTCGTTCTTTGACAAATTGAGAGCTGAATCGGAGAAGCATTCTCTATTTTATGCCTCATAGAGTGCCGCAGGAAGGTG
>JARKQW010000300.1 GCA_029974695.1 Syntrophobacteraceae bacterium
CTGTAAGGGCGCGTTCCTGTTGGTATCACAGAGGGCCTCGAACCAGGCGAGGACCTCCGGGACCTTCTCCGCCTTGAATGCGGCCAGTTCCTCATCCAGAGTCCGGACCAACCGGTTCACTTCCCCGTCCAGGAGGATGTCAAAAGCCCGGCTCTCCAGGAGAATTTCTTACTTCTTTTCCTCGAAGTACCGGACCTTTTCCTTGAGATCTTCCAGGGGGATCGTGAGGGACCTGAGCTCGAGTTCGACCTCCAGGCGCGCCTGGGCCAGGAGCCGCAGCAGCGAGTTGGTGGCGGAAAGAAGGAGGACCTTTCCCTTTTCGTTCATGAGAAACCGGTCCAGGGTCCGGGAAAACTCCGTCAAGCGGCTCCGAGCCAGCAGCTCGGGGTCATCGGCGATCTTCCCGTCCAGAGCCAGCTTGGCGGATACGGGGAAGATTTTCACCTCCTGCCCCATGACGTCCCGCAGGCTTTTTTCCGAAAACTCCAGGCAATCCTCCAGATCCTTCCCGGTGAGGTAGTCGATTTTGTTGAGCAGAAAAAAGATCTTGCCGGAATACTGCTGAACGTCCTTGAGAAAGTCCAGCTCGGCCCGGCTCACGGGCTGATCCACGGACAGAAGAAACAGGGCCGCATCGGACTTGGGAAGGTACTGGTAGGCCACGTCGGTGTTGTGTTGATAGACGGAGCCGACTCCGGGGGTATCCACCAGGCGTACCCCGTCCTTGAGGTATTCGGACGGATAGGTCAGGACCACTTCCCGAACATTCTTGACGTTCTGGGGATTCCCCTGTTCCGTCACGTATTCGGCGATCCTGTCGGGTTCCACGAAAGTTGCCCTGCCGTCCCGGGTGAAGACCTTGACCTCCAAGGAAGTCCCGTACGTGAGGATGGTGACGATGGAAGTGAGGGGGACGACTGAAACGGGCAGAAGCTCGGCTCCGAGGAGTGCGTTGATGAGGCAGGTTTTCCCCCTTTTGAACTGTCCCACCACCACCAGGTTGAAGGTATCGGTGGCGATCTTTTCCCGAAGCTCCCCCAGGGAAGCCCGAGAGGTCGCCTCGATGCTCATCATCCCATCCAAGGTCTGCAGGACTTCCTCTCGCAGCCGCACATACTCCCGGATCGGCCCCGGACTCGGTATTGTGTTCTGAGACATCCGTCCCTGTTCCTTTACACCGCACCCCAAACAGAAGCCTTCCGCCACCCTGCCCGGCACTCGCACCCCGGCAAACCCGGACCTCGTTGCGGACCGTTTCCGGGATACGATTCCACGGTCCCGGGCGGAAAGGAGCGAACTCGTTTCCCGACCCTACGGCGAATGCCCGACCGCCAAACGCTGTCCAAACGAGAATCCTGCCCCGGGCTTCTTAGCGGGCAAGGGCACCAGGAAACGAGGAAGTGTTGCCGGAGGAGTCTTGCCGTTTCTTGCGGAGAATTCGATGTGTACGTATAATGGAGGCTCCCGTAAAGCGCAACAGAAAACGTTTTCTCGTTACCGCGGCCCTTGAACATGAAAAAGGAGGTCCCTTGAGCGCGTTATCCCGTAGGCATGCGGCATTTGCCCTGATCCTCGCGGTCGGCTTCTTTCTTCTTGCCTTTGCCCTGTCGGCGGAAGTTTCCGAAGCCGCACCCGATCCCTTCCGGCCCCTAAAGGAGCGACTCTTGAAAGACGGGTTTTCCGGCCCTTCCATCGCCCGGGTGTACCAGGGGCAGCCCTCGGTTCAGTTCAAAACGGTCGCCCGCACGTTCGAACTGCGGGAAAGCAAGCTCAACTACGACCAGTTTCTGAATCCTTCGTCCATCGAAAAGGGAAGGCGATTCGCATCCGAACATCGAACCGCTCTCAGGGACGCGGGACAGACCTACGGGGTCGACCCGTGCGTCATTGTCGCAATCCTGCTGGTGGAAACCCAGTTCGGGAGTTACACGGGCAAGACCCCCACCGTGGCGGTGCTTTCCACCTTTGCGCTCATGGACCACAAGTCCTATCGCGACCGGATTTGGGCCATGCTGTCCCCTCGGGAAAAGGCACGATGGGGTCGTGAGGCCTTTGACCGCAAGCTCATGGACCGTTCCGACTGGGCTTACCGCGAGGTGTGCGCCCTGGTCCGTCTGGCCGAGGATCGTGTCCGGGTGGAGTCCCTGCGGGGGTCCGTCATGGGGGCGGTGGGATGGCCCCAGTTCCTGCCGTCGAGCCTGGTGCGCTATGGCGCGGACGGGAACCGAGATGGTCGGGTGGATCTTTTCGACCCTTGGGACGCCTGCCACAGCGTGGCCAACTACCTGCGCGGGTACGGCTGGTGCCGGGCTCGAACCCGGGAAGAAAAGGAGAAGGTCATCTACCAGTACAATCACAGCCGCCCGTACGTGCAAACCGTCCTGGGCATTGCGGACCGACTGCAGCCCTGTGAGTCCTGACCCTTCCGGGCGGTGGGACGGCTGAGACCCCTTTCCTCCCCGCAGCGCCCCCCGGGCTTACAGGGAAGTCTGGAGGGCGGGCCTCAGTTTTTCCACCAGCTTCAGTTCCACGGGTTCGGGAACCAACCCGTTGACACAACCGCCGGAGGTGACCACTTCCTTGATGATTCGGGAGCTGATGTAAATCCAGCGCATGGCCGTCATGAGAAACAGGGTCTCGATTTCGTTGCTCAGCTTCCGGTTCATCAGGGCCATCTGGAACTCATACTCGAAATCGCTGATGGCCCGAAGCCCCCTCAAGATGGCGTTGGCTCTCACCTTGCGCACGTATTCCACCAGGAGTCCCTGAAAGGTGTCCACTTGGACCCGATCTTGGAACGGGGAATTCGCCAGGGATTGTTGGATCATTTCGATCCGCTCTTCGAGGCTGAAGAGCGGTTTCTTGGCAGGGTTCGCGGCGATGGCGATCACGATGCGATCAAAGATTTTGAGGCCTCTCTCGAGCAGGTCCAGGTGACCGTTGGTGATGGGATCAAAAGAACCCGGATAGACCGCCACCTTCTCCATCTTTCCCTCCTTCGTCACAGTCGATTCAACCGACACAACCTCAACTTGGACATTCCCGCCTGAAAAAAGAAACCACCGTATCCCCGTAACGACGCTCGTCGATCCTGAGCCATGGGCCCAAACGCGGGGGCAAAAGGTCGTCCACCCGGTGTTCCGCTACGGCCAGGGTCGTAGGAAGCGCCAACGGGGTCAGCCGGGGGACGGATTCCTCCAGCAGCCCCTTTCCGTAGGGAGGATCCAGGAACACCAGGTGAAATCCTTCCCCTTGAAGCGCCAGTTTGCGAACCTCTTGATCGACCGGTCCCCGGACGACCCTGGCCCGATCCTCAGCGCCGCATCGTTGGATGTTGGATCGAATCAGCCGAACGGCCTCGGGATGATCGTCCACGAAGACCGCCCGGGAAGCCCCCCGACTCAGAGCCTCGAGGCCCATGGCCCCCGTCCCTGCGTAGAGGTCGAGCACGAGAGCTTCCGAAACCCGGTGGGCCAGGATGCTGAAAACCGCTTCCCGAACCCGGTCGCTGGTAGGTCGAATGCGACCGCTCCGTGGACTGAGAAGCCGCCTGCCTCGAAAAGCTCCCGCCACAATTCTCATGAAACCGAAAGACGATTTCGCTCCACCAGGAGCTCGGCGATCTGGACGGCGTTGGTCGCGGCACCCTTGCGGATGTTGTCCGCAACCACCCACATGGCCAGCCCGTTTTCGGCGGAGGGATCCACGCGGATTCGTCCCACCAAGGTATCGTCCTGGCCGGCCGCTTCCAGGGGGACGGGATAACGGGCCTGGGAAGGCTCGTCGATCACCCGGACTCCCGGGGCCTGGGAGAGCAACCGCCGCACTTCCTCCACGGAGATGGGCCGCCGGGTCTCGATGTTCACCGATT
>JARKQW010000319.1 GCA_029974695.1 Syntrophobacteraceae bacterium
ATAGTACCAGCTGATCATCTCCCCTGAATAATACTCGTAACAAATATAGAAGACTAATGCCAAAGACAGGACCGTCCAGACAATGAACTTGATGGTCTCTCTCCTTCTATAATCATCCATGCAACCAACCTCCTTTCGTCAACTCATTCCCACTCGATGAACTTTCACTCGAACATACTGAAAACGGATGACTCGGTCTGTACTGCGTCGGCATTGGAGCTGTTCCGCTGCGTCCCTCCTGTTGTCGGTGTCCGATTCCTGCCGTACTTCCGCCCTCTGCCCGGTGGGCAGCCACGATTTCCTGACGCCGTCACCTCCTTTCCGATGGTTGTGAATTGTGTGCGGTGCGCTCATTATTCCCCTTATGGGCATGCCCCCGCCGGGGCACATTGCCTCACTCGCGAACTACGGGATGGATTCCGGGTATCGGACGTTGCGGTGCGCCACGAAGAAAGGTAGGCGGTTTCCTGGTGCGGAGGGTTCCATGGGCGCGTGTACCGGAGCTTCAACAAGTCGATCCCCATCACCATTCAAAATTCCCTCAACGAACAGGATCCTCACGCCCCATTCTTTATTCAAGACTGATGCCAAAGCGACCCGTTTAGAGGGAAGGCCCCGGGCACAAACGGGGGCCCCACCGGGGTGAAACGGGCCCGGAACGGCCCCGGGCAAAGATTCGGCCCTCGAAGGCCTCGGCCGTGGGGAAAGGGATCGTCCCTCCGCTCCTCCGGTCCCCGGGTGCCCCTCGAGACCCGGGAAAACAAGATGGGAAAACCATCCGCCTTGGGCATCCTCTGCGCGGTCAACTGTTTGTGTGAAAAGAATGGGTAATGGAACGAAGACTCCAGTTCATTTTTACCCTAACAGAGGTCCCGAAGAACTGTCAAAGGGAATTTGACGGGCACAAACATCGTTTGCCCCGGCGAACCGAATCGCACAACCCCCGGGGTGGGTCAGGAAAGATAGAGGGATCGTAATTCGACGGTCAAGAAAACATGAGAAATATCCGATAGATTTGACGATTCACAAAATGGCGTGGGTCATAAGGGTACAGTAGCGGGTCAGGATGACCCGAATAAAAGAAAGGGAATCGGGGAATCATGCACAAAAGGCCCGCTCCAATTGATAATCCTCCTCCAGAAAGGCCCGGGCAATTTCCCGCACGCTCTTTTCACTGTGCATGAGCATGTCCAGCTGCCGGGTAAAGAGCAGCAATCTCCCCAGCAGGTCCAGCTTTTCCTGGGTGAGGCCCAGGTCGTATTTCTGGTAACGGGCGTCCACCCGATCTCCCATGACTTCCACCGCAAAACCGATGGTTTCCAGGATGAGGGCAATGGAACGGGCCCTGCGGTTTCGCCTCACGCCGTCCGCCGCTCCGCCCTTGAACGAAAAGGTGATGTAGTTCTTGGAGATCACCTCGTCGCAGAAGGCGTCCAGGATGCCGTAATGATACCCCACCCGGGAGCTGAAATTGAGGTAGCGGTCCGATACGATGGCGTAGCTGCGATCTCCGAATCGGTCCGCCGTGTGGGGGGTCGAGAGCATCTGTTCGCTCATGACCGAGAGAAAGCCGCCGAGTTCCACGGGACGGGGACGCTGGTAGCGAACTCCTTCATGGAGCATTCCCCGCAGGAGGGTCTTGAACGGCACGGAGACCACCTCCTCCACCGACACCTTTCTTGGGTGGGGCTTTCGGGGAGCCAGGCCGCCTCCCAGGTCGATGACGCACAAATCCAGGGGGATGGGCGCCTGCAAAAGCACCCCGCATTGTCCCCGTTCCGAAACCACGTCGCTGATCTGGAACATCTCCTTGTAGGAGAGTTCATGGACGTAGCGCATGATGTCATGGAGCGATTCACAGTGCAGGGGGGAGAACTCGGGCGCCTTCGGGTCGAAGAGATGGAGGGGCACGATCCATTGGGCCACGGATCGGAGGGTCTCGTACACGGGAGTCCGTTTCATCCTTGGCTCTCGGTCTTTTCGCAATTGGAGCAGTTCCGGCACGCGACCTTCGTAGACCTTCCCGTAGAAGGCGTCCACGGTGATTTCCGTTCCGTGGGGAATGCGTCGTGTCGCACTCCGGGTTCCCAGGAGGGTCGGGACCCCGAACTCCCTGGCCAGGGAGGCCATGTGCCCGGTAATGCTGCCCGTGTCCGTAAGGATGGCCTGGGCCTTGGGCATGACCACCACGAACTTGGGAGAGGAATTGGCGGCGACCAAGATCGCCCCGTCGGGAAAATTGCCCAGGTCCTCCTCGGAGACCACGTGAAAGGCAGGGCCGAACCCGACCCCGGGACAGGCCGCCTGTCCGCCTTCCAGGAGCAGGGGATACCCTGCCGGTTCGGGGACCTGCACGGTCTCGCCCCCCTGGGAGGGGGCCTCGAGGCGCAGGGGCCTGGTCTGCAGAATCAAGAGGCGTCCTTCGGGGTCCACGGCCCACTCGATGTCCTGGGCAATCCCGTAATGGGCCTCCAGTTTCACGGCGTAATCCGCCAGGGTCTTGACTTGCTCGGGGGTGAGGCAGGGGGCCTGTTGGCGATCGTCGGGAACGGGAACCTGCATCAACCCGCCTTCCGGGTTGCGAACCAGCTGCACGGGCTTATGGGAGATGTCGGATTCCAGCAGGGTATAGTGCCCGTCTTTGGCCACGGTATAACGGTCCGGGGTGATCACTCCGTCCACGGCATAGGGCCCCAGTCCCCAGACCGCGCTGATGAGGACGTGGTCCTGGAACCGGTTGAAGGGGTGATGGGAGTACATGACCCCGCTGCACACGGAATCCACCATCTGGAGACAGGCCACGCTCATGGCGATGTCCTCGTCCCGGATTCCCAGGTTGAATCGGTAGGCGATGGCCCGGGGGGTGAAGAGGCTCGCCACGATGTAGTTGTACGTCTGGATCAAGCGGGACCGGGGGACATTGAGCACCGACAGGTACTGACCGGCATAGGACAGCTCGCTGTCTTCCCCGATGGCGCTGCTTCTCAGGGACACGTCCCGGCAAAAGCCGCCCGTCGTGCGGCTCTCGATCCGCTCCATCATCCGGTCGTAGGCTTCCAGGACGGCTTCCTTCAATTCCTCGGGGACCGAGGCCGAAATGATGAGCCTCTGGATTTCTTCGCTGGCCTCGTTGACGGACTCGGGATTGCGGGGATCCGTCAGCATCTTGATCTTATTGATCTCGTCCACGAGATCGTTGGCCCGGAGGAGGAGTTCGTAGGCCCGGGTGGTGATGGCAAATCCTTCGGGGATGGGCAGATGAGCCCGGTTGAGCACCTCCCCCAGGTTCGAGTTCTTGCCCCCCACCCAATCCACCATCTCCCGGGTAATCTTGGAATAGGGCAGAACCAGCTCCTGAACCGGGTTCTCTTTCCTCTTTTCCAGCTGATCCTTAATGAGGCGGTTGAGGGAATCGAGCTTTTCGTGGAGAAGCAGGTACCGGTTCGAGGAAAGACCGTTGAGACCCTGGATCATGCGCAGGGTGCAGAACACGGCCCGGGCGGACTGGGAGCGTACGTACGACATTCCGAAGAGCTGTTCGCCCCGGAGCTTCTGTTCAATATCCGTGATGATTTTCGAAAGCTGGGTGTTGGCATCCAGCAGCTCTTTAAAGTGCTGGTATTTCAGTCGGAAGATGTCCGACAGGTCTTCGCGGGGTCGGGTGTGCTTTCGACCCACCCATCGGAAGGGATTGAGTTTCTCCAACATACGGGAGGTCCCTTTGTTTTGAGTCCATGAGCATCCACGGGGGAATCCCGGCCGCCCTGCATGAACTTGGGATGGTTTTCCCCGCAGGCATATTCCTGAGTGGAGCGATTCCGAGAGCGGCAGCCCGCCCTGCCCACGACGGCGGGCATCCGGAGGGTGCGAACGCTCTCGTCGGGTCCCCGCTCCCCGGGAATGGACGAAACGGGATTCGTCCCGGCAAAATCACTCAATCGTACCATATTATCTATAGCATCCTCCGTTCCAATGGAACGACATATTTCCACCGTGGGGTGCGGGAAGAGGGAGGTCCTCCGGCGGGGGGCCGGGGCCGACGGGGGCGAGGGCCCGCAGGGTCCCGGAACGGCCGGGACAAAAGGGTTGCATCTTGGTCGTTTGTGCGTTACCAGTCAGGAAAAGACCCGAAATGGACGATTCGTCCCATCCTTCATAACAATGCAACCGCCTCGAAAGGAGGATGTCCATGGTTTCCGATGCAAGATCCGGCGTTGCGGTGATCCTGGTTCTGCTGTTGTTGTCTTCCTGCGCCGAGTTCACCTTTGCCCCCCTGGCCAAGCACAAGGCCCCACCTGCCGGCGACTTTCGGCTGCTTGGCGTCCAGGTCCCGGAATCCGTGCAGGAAGACATTCCGTACGACATCACGGGGACCTTTCAGGCGACGGGGGAAGTCAAGGTCCTACGGGCCTGTTTTCGATGGTTTTCCGACCGAGCGCAGATGAGCTCTCCCCCTCTCCATTGCTTCACCTACGAAGTCCAGACCAATCAGCCCATTGGGTCCGTGTGCTCCCGTTGGGTCGCCGAAGGGCCCCATGCCATCATGTCTCCCCTGACCTGCGTTCGGGTGGAAGACGTTCGTTACGGCACACCGGGCAGGTTTGCGGTGAAGCTCCGGTCGAGCAATCTGAAGCTCGTCTACAGCCAGATCGAGTGTTACCTGGAATATCTTCAGGATGGAGTGACCAAGGAGAGCAACAAGATCACCGCCCGTATCCGGGTGGGGGAATGAGGCGGGATGGGAAAGGTTTGGAAGAGGTCGTGCGGTGGCCTGCAGCTGTCGGAAGGAATGGTGGTGCCGGGAAAGATCGGTTCCGGTGGGGGGCCGCTCCGAGGGACCCGGCGGGCCGGCGCCGCCCCGAGGGAGGCACGACCCCGCCGAGAGGGTCTCGTCCTCGAAGCCCGGGGGACACGGATCTTCTCCGGATGACTCCCCGGGATGCCGTTTAAGGAATATCCTCCTCGGGACCCGATCCCAAGACCGCCTGCCCAATCATCGACGTGCTCTCGCACCGGGAGGCTATGGGCGACTCCATACCGCGGCCAGGGCCTTGGCGGGCTTGTCGCTGATGCAGCGAAAGCTGTGGCTCAAATCGGACTCGAAATAAATGCTGTCCCCGGCACCCAGGATTTCCACCCGGTCCACCGTTCGAAATTCCACCGTCCCTTCCATGATGTACATGAATTCTTCCCCGTCATGACTCATGAAAATCATTTCGTCCGTCTGCTGGGGCGGAAATTCGATAAGGAACGGTTCGATGTTCTTATTTGTCTTCTTGGTTTCCAGGGCTTCGTAAATATAGTTCACTTCCCCCTGGGACTGATGAGGCCTGCGTTCCACCCGGATCCTCTCCCCCTGCCGAGTAATGGAAACCTTCTCGTTGCCGACCTCGTCCTGGAAAAAATAGGCCATGCCGGCATTCAGGGCCCTGGCAAGCTTCAAAAGGGTCGCCACGGGGGGAACCACATGATCGTTTTCGATCTGAGAAAGAAAGGGTTTGGACAGACCGGTCCTGGCGGCCAGATCTTGGAGTGTGAACCGATTCTTTTGCCGCAATTCCCGGACCTTGTTGCCGATCTTCAAGGCCCGTACGGCCAGGCTGATATCCTTGTCTTTCTCTTTTTCTTTTGTCTGTGTCATGTCTAAATCCTCAAATGCTGTGATCCCGGGCCAGTCTCGACTGAAACCCTCCGCATGGACACCGAGGAAGATGGAACTCAAATCCATTGAGGCTCAGAGCAGTAAGCCCCCCCGTGATGGTCTCCTTCAACAAAGTCAGACCGGGAGGAGAGGGAGAAAGCGAACCGGAAGAGCAGCACGCGAGGTCCTGACCATGTCCGGCAACCGACTGGGTTAGACAAGTATAAACTATGTTTGGTATCATGAAAAACAAAATCCACTGCTCCGGTTCGAATTTTTTCCTCGGTTTCCACCCTTGCCCGGGGGAACTCGAATTCCCCGGGCGAACCGTCCCTGGGGGCACAGGGACCGGGTCGGCGCTAACCCTTACCGGAAAAGGAATTCCACGAAATACGACTCCACCCGAACAGTCGTCTCCTGGGGACGGACCCCGGGGACCCTCGATGCGCTCCAGGTCGGACGCTTTCCTCTCCATTGGGAAGAACGGGTCGATCAGGTTTGGTGACGGCAAAACGGAGTCATATCCCCGGGCAGTCAACATTCCTGGGAGGAGTCCGGTCGCTTCATTCCAATCCCGGAGGCTTCCCCGGTTTCAAGTCGTTCCGGAAACGTTTGAAGTGCGTAAATTCCGCCGCCTCGCGCCTCCGGGGAGCCGGCGGGACCCGGGAGGGGCAGCCCGGGGGAACAAGCGCCACCGGCTGGTGTTCCGGGGGAATCTCGAAGATTCGCCCTGCCTCCTCGTGGTCGAAGAGTCCCACGATCACGGTTCCCAGGCCCGGGTCGCGAGCGGCCGGGCAGAGGTTTTGGGTGGCGATTCCCAGGTCGAAAAGCAGCCGGTCCCCAAACCGGGTCGTGACCCGGCCATGGTAGTGCCCGGCACGGCCGAGTTTGCCGCAAACCACGAGAACGACGGGGGCCGACACGACGGACTTGGCGGCGGCATTGCCGGGTCCTACCGTCTCCCGGAGGCGCTTCTCGAGTCCGGGGTCCCGGACCGCGATGATTTCCCGGCATCGAGGATTCGCCCGGGAAGGAGACCAGCGCACGGCCTCGAAGACCTGGGACAGGAGGTCGTCGGGCACGTCCCTGTCCTGGAAACTGCGGATGCTGCGCCTCTCTCGAATCCCGCGCATCAGGTCGGACAGGGTTCATCCTCCCTGGCCGATTCCCGTCTTTCCCCCTTTGTCATCCTCATCATGTTTCCATGTTCTCGGGGAAGAAGCTGAAGCCGGATGGTCTTCGCGCCGTGGCGGGGAAGAGTTCTCCCCAAAACGAGCGAACTCTTGCCGTTGCACGGCACCAAAGCCCGGGCATCAGGGCGGCCCGGAAACCGCCCGCCCGGCCCAAACGGGTACAGGCGGCCCTCGGGGGCCGGTTCATCCCCGCGCCGGGAGGGTGCCGTCCGATGGGACATGGCCGGCAAGGGCCGCCCGGTTGATGTTCTCAACTGCAAACCCGCCCCGGACAGGACCCCACGGAGACGGGGGTCCCATATACACCGGAAGCGGGTCTTTACTCCAGAAAAAACCGGGTTCCCCGGAAATCGATCCGATTCCGGCTTTCTGAAGCAAGGGTCCTGGCGTCCGGGTCGTGGGTTGCGGGGATGCCGGGCTCCCGGCGGCCTGTCTGCCGGAGAGCTATTCCGGCGGCCCCGGTTCCAAAAGCTTTTCGAGGTCCTTCCAGGTCCATGGGGTCCCTGCAGGGGGGGACCCTTGGGGAGGCAGGGGCCAGCCCTCGGGAATGGGGGATTCAAAAAGCAGGGGCTCCCGGCGGGTCGGGTGCTCCACGAGGAGGCGCCAGGCCAGGAGTGCGATTTGTTTGCCGGGAAGGGGGTCCCGGGCTCCGTACCGGAGGTCTCCCAGAACCGGGCACCCCAGGTGAGAGAATTGGACCCGGATCTGGTGGCGTCTTCCGGTTTCCGGACGCACTTCCACCAGGCTGACGGGACCGGATGAGCACAGAAGGCGGTAGGAGAGACGGGCTTCTTGTCCCTCCCCGGCCTGGGGGGCGACCCGGCTGGATCGATCTCCCCGGCGCTCGACTCGATGGACCAGGGTCTCTCGATCCCGGGGCGGGGTCCCTTCCAGGACGGCCAGGTAGAATTTCTCGACCCGGCGGGCACGGAACTGGGCGCTCAGCCGGCTTGCGGCCTTGGACGTGCGGGCAAAGACCATCACCCCGGCCACGGGACGGTCCAGGCGATGAACCATTCCCAGGAACACTGCGCCCGGTTTGCGATACCGCTCTTTGATCCACAATTTCCCCAGGTCGAGGAGGCAAACGTCGCCGGTTTGATCTGCTTGTACCAGGAGCCCCGCGGGCTTATAAAGAGCGAGCAGATGGTTGTCCTCGTATAGAAGAGGCCATCGAGGATGGTGGAAATAGAGGTCGTGCATGGGGTTGACTCCCGGGGATCCGTTGTCGGGCCTGCAACCCCGGAATCCCTGACGGATTGGTCCCTGCCTCGAGGCCGGGGAAGACGGCAGGCCGTCCGATTCCCCTGTGGCTCCAGGGCAGCGAGAGGAAAGGCTTCGTGGAACGTCCAAGGCCCCGCCCAAATTCTGGATCTCCCGGTCCAAAGACCATGGGAGCGCTCCTGCGGGAAAGCGGAATCCGCCTCCCCCCCCGCGGACTCGATCAGCTGTGGAGCTATCATCAGCTCCTGCGCCAGTATAACCCTGATCTAAATCTCAGTCGAATCAGCAATTTCACCAACATGGTCCAAAAACTGTACGTGGACTCGATCCTGCCGGGCCAAATCCTGGAGCTTCCGTCTCCTCTCCTGGATTTGGGTACCGGGCCGGGCATGCCGGGGATTCCCTTGAAGATCGCCTTTCCCCGCCTGGAGATCCTGCTGGCCGAAAGTCGCCAGGGTCGAGCGGCCTTCCTCGAACGGGTCCTGCAGGAGTTGAAGCTTTCGGGGATCGAGGTCGTTCCCATGGGGATCGGTCCCCGGTACGAGCGGCCCGTCAAAGGGGTGATCACACGGGCGGTGGAGTCCGTCGAGGAGACGCTTCGTCGAGTTCGGGGGTGCCTGGATCAGCATGGGCTGGTCATCTTCATGAAGGGCCCCGGGTGTGACGCCGAGGTTGACACCGCCGTGGCCCGGTTTTCCCGGGAATACCGTCTGGTGACGGACCACGCCTACGGCATCGCCGGCACGCCCCACAAGCGTCGACTGGTGGTGTTTCAGCGTTTGGATGAGCCCGAGAGGGTGAGGAAGGTGCTGGCCATGGAACATCGTGTGGTAAGAACAATCGAGAGCGAAGGGAACCGGGAATTCAAGAGCTTGAGAAAGCTTCTGGGGAGCCGGGGGGTCAAGAAGGAGCAGCGGGCCTTGGTGTCGGGGCCCCGCCAGGTGGCGGAAGTGATCGAGTCCCATCCCCAAGCCTGCGACGCCTGGGTCAGCGAACTGGAGGGTCCTGCGCCGCCTTCGGGAGTCCCCCGTCCAGTCTCCTGGGTCCGACTGTCTCCGGAGCTTTTTAGAATCCTGGATCTCTTCGGCACCGGTTCTCCCCTCCTGGTGGTGAAGATTCCGCCCATTCCCCCCTGGGAGCCGTCCCGGG
>JARKQW010000334.1 GCA_029974695.1 Syntrophobacteraceae bacterium
CCCCCGGGGCCTGAAGGGGGAGAGCATCTCCCAGTTCGCCATGATCATCGGCATCGCCAGCTCCTATTCCGCCCTGACTTCCCAACGCCCCTTCCGTCCCGCCATGGACCCGCACATGGCCATAAGGTCCCTGCTGAAGGAACGGGGCACGCGGTACGACGAGACGGTCCTGAAGTCTCTGGTCTATTGTCTTTCGATATACCCCCTGGGAAGCCATGTGCTCCTGGCCAACAGCGCCATGGGCATGGTGGTGGAGACCAGCCCGGAAAACCCCAAGACTCCCACCGTGAAGATCCTCGTTCAGGGGGGGAGCCGGCTCAAGGATCCGGTCCTGATAAAAAGCGACGAGACGGAAAACCGCATTCTCCGGCCCCTGACGCCGCAGGAGATTCGGCAGCTGCACCCGGCCACCGCCTCCGATTGACAACCCGGGACTTTCGCGATAGCTTTTATTAAATGAACGACGTCATCATCACTCTCCCGTCGGGGGAAAGTCTGGCCCTTCCTTATGGCACGGAAGTGCTGGGCCTCCTGCAGAAAACTCCGATGTCCCGGGGTTGCGGTTCCACAGTGGCGGCGCTGGTCAACAATGAACTGGTCAGCCTCTCCTACAAGCTGAAGCACAACGCCGTTCTGATCCCCGTTTCCCTGGAAGACCCGGCGGGGCAGACGGTATACAAGAGGTCCCTCTGCTTCCTTCTTACCATAGCCGCCCGCAGACTTTTCCCGGAACGGAAGCTCGTCATCGGACACGCCCTGGGGGACGGATATTTCTACCATTTCAGCGGAATGGAGGAAACACCGGCGGGGGATATCGAAAAACTGGCCGCCGAAATGGCCGAACTCGCCGGGAACAATCTGCCCATCACCCGAACCGTGGTGGCCTACCACGAGGCGGTGGAATACTTCCGCGACCACGGCCAGGACGCGGTGGTGGACCTTCTGGAGTACCGGAACGAGAGCAAAATTCCCCTGTACCGCTGCGGCGATTACATGGATCTGGCCCACAATCCTCTGGCTCCCTGCACGGGCATCCTGAAACATTTCCAGCTCAGGCCCTATGCCCCGGGCTTCGTTCTGCGCTTCCCCGTGCCCGCCGGGGGTTCGGGATTTGGGGAGTTCCGGGACAGCCCCCTCCTTTTTTCGATTTATCGGGAGTACAAGCACTGGGGGAAGGTCCTGAACGTGTCCTCCGTGGGAAGACTGAACAGGATTAGCGCCACCCGGGAAATCCGGGAGTTCATCCGGGTCGCCGAGGCGCTGCAGAGCAAAAAGATCGCCCACATCGCCGACCTGATCGGGAAACGGCGGGAGAAGGTGAAGATCGTCCTCATCGCCGGTCCTTCTTCCTCGGGCAAAACCACCTTCGCAAAAAGACTGTCCATCGAACTCACCGTCCTGGGCTTCGTGCCCCGGATGTTGTCCATTGATGATTATTTCGTTCCCCGGGAATTCACCCCCCGGGACCCGGAAGGCAACTACGATTTCGAGGCCCTGGAAGCCATCGATGTGGAACTTCTGAACCGGCACCTCCTGGAGCTTTTCCAGCATCGGGAAATAGACCTTCCGGTTTTCGATTTCAAGACCGGGGCCCGGAAACCCAACGGCGGGAAGCTCCACCTCCCGCCCAACGGTATCCTCCTCATGGAGGGCATCCACGGGCTGAACGACCGGCTGACTCCGCTGGTGGAGTCGGACAAAAAATACAAGAGATATGTCAGCGCCCTGACCCAGCTGAACCTGGACGACCACAACCGGATTTCCACCACCGACAACCGGCTCATCCGGCGGATAGTCCGGGACTTCCAGTTCCGCGGGCATTCCGCCGCGACGACGCTGGCCATGTGGCCCTCGGTGCGTCGGGGGGAGGACAAAAACATCTTCCCCTTCCAGGACACCGCCGACGCGGCCTTCAACTCGGCCCTGGATTACGAGCTGGGTGTGCTGAAGACCATTGCCGAACCCATGCTCCGCACCGTGAAACCGGACAACCCCAATTACTACGAAGCGGTGCGGCTGCAGTCCTTCATCGGCAACTTCCTTCCCATTCCGGTGAAGTTCGTGCCGGAGACATCGATTCTGCGCGAATTCGTCGGGGATTCGGGTTTCAAGTATTGATCCCCCCGGCTCGGGGAAACCCGGTAAAGAGTTCCTCCCAGTTCACCTTCAGGGTTTCACGGCTAAGAAGGATTCCCAGAAGACGCAGAAACTCCCTCCGGGGAATGTTCCTCCCCCCCAGGCCGGCCACGTGACGGGTCTCCACCTGGCTGTCGATGAGACCGAAGCCCCTCTCCCGCAGGGCGGCCCCGAAAAGGATGAAGGCCGCCTTGGACGCGTTGGGCGCCGCCGAGAACATGGATTCGCCGAAAAAAACCCCGCCCAGCGAGATGCCGTAAAGGCCGCCGCAGAGTTCCCCGTCCCGGTAGACCTCCACCGAATGGGCGTAGCCCAGCCGATGCAGAGCCTCATAGGCCCGGATCATGTCCCGGGTGATCCAGGTCCCGCTCTGGTCGGGCCGGCGGGCGGCGGCGCAGGCTTCGATGACCTCCCCGAACCGGCGGTCCAGGGAATAGGAGAAGGGCTCTTTCCGGAGGAGCGTCCGCATCGAGGCGGAGACCCGGACCTCATCGGGGAACACGACGAAACGGGGGTCGGGGCTCCACCAGAGAATGGGCTCGCCCCGGGAAAA
>JARKQW010000335.1 GCA_029974695.1 Syntrophobacteraceae bacterium
CCGATGCAAATACGCAAAGTCGGGAATCACGATGTCGATCCCCAACATGTCGTCTTCGGGAAACATCAGACCGGCGTCCACGAGCAGGAGGGTATCCTCGTATTCGAGGACCATCATATTGAGCCCGATTTCCCCGAGGCCTCCCAAGGGAATGACCTTCAGCACCGATTCCGAGTCACTGGCATAGCTCATACTGTCGGCCCCTTTCACCTATGCGGTTCGAACCCCCCCATCCCACCTCGCCAAATCCTCTTTCGTCATGACCCCGCCTTCTTCCCGTGTCAAACCACGAAGAATGGCATCCCGCACGGCAGACATCAAGATGTCCTTGTCCTTGTTGGTGGAGCCTTCGGTGGGAATGGGACTGCCGACACTGATATGGATGGGCCCGGGTTGGATCAACCAGGTGCTTCCCTTGGGCAGAATTCGGGAAGAACCGCTAATGCTCACGGGAACAATGGGCTGTTGTGATTTGACGGCCAGGACAAATCCCCCGGCCTTGAAATCCTTCATCACCCCGTCGGGACTTCGCGTCCCTTCCGGGAAGATGAGAATGGACGTGCCGTTTCGAACCCGAAGAGCCGCCTCGTCGATGCTCTGGAAGGCCTTCCGACGATCCGCCCGGTCGATGGGAATGTAGCCGCAGGCGGACATGGCCCTCCCCAGGATGGGGATGCGGAACAGCTCCTTTTTGGCAAGGAATCGGAACTGCACGGGAAGCCGCGCAAAGAGGGCAAAGATATCGAACCATCCCTGGTGATTGGCTGCATAGATGTAAGATCGGTCGGGATCAATGCGATCGAGTCCCCGGATGCGAACCCGAACCCCCGCGGCCCACAGGTTGATCCTGGCCCAGAGCCGACCGCACCGGTGGGCCCGATCACTCCCCCGGGGGAGGTGAGAGACCCCGACGGCGACACTTCCCAGCACAATCGTGGATACCAGAAGACTCCCGAAGAACAGGAAGGAGCGCAACAGCTTCTTCATGGAGGGCAGATCCTGTGGTTTGTTTCCATCGCTTTTCCCATCCATCCCGGCGGTTCGCGCAGCCCGGGCTTTCGGAGTTTGAGATTACTATAAATAACGAAGACTTGCCAAGGAAATCCCGGAATATTTAAACTGTTTCCACCTGCGAGTCAACCCGGCAATTCCCCCGCAGCCCCTGCGGGTCCCCCGGCCATCCCGTCCCATCCGCCGACAAACGCCGAGAACGAAACGTTCCGTAGAAACGTCCCCGGCTCCCACGCCCAAGCCCGGGGATGGCCCGGCCCTTGTGAGGGAGCGGCCGCATGTGGTATACGGAAGAAAGGCAAGAACATCACTGCGTGTTTCAACGACCCACCTGAGAGAAGGGGAAGCATATGGCAAGAGGAGTGAACAAAGTCATTCTCATCGGCCATCTGGGGGCGGACCCGGACATCCGTTATACCGCCAACGGGACCCCCGTGGCCAACCTCCGACTGGCAACCACGGATGCCGTCATGGTTGGAGAAGGCAAGTGGGAGGAACGTACCGAATGGCACCGGGTTGTGGCCTTTGGAAAGGTTGCCGAAAACTGCGGCACCTTTCTCAGCAAAGGACGGCAAATCTATGTCGAGGGCAGAATCCAAACCCGGCAATGGGATGACCAGCAAGGCAATAAACGCTACAGCACCGAGATTGTGGCGCGGGAAATCCAGTTCTTGGGAGGGGGAGGAGGCGGCGAAGACCGCTCCGCTCAGGCGCCCCGGGGAGGGCCGTCCCCTTCTCCGGCCGGAACGCCTTCTTCCTATTCCAACCGGTCTCAGACCGAGGAGCTCCCCCCCGGTCCTCCCGGGCCGGACGAGGACATTCCTTTCTGACGACGGGGGGTCGTACGGAGAGAGGGGCCGGCACTGAGGAGGTCTTATCCCCCAAGCCGCTCCCTCTCGAGGTCTCCCGGAATCCGGTTTTCCGGATGAACGCCCTGTCATTGGGCCTCCCGGCGCCCTGTTGCGAGCCGTAATCGGGCAGGGCCGCCGGAGAGAGGTTTTGGCCGCCTGTATCCCTCCGTCGCCTATGGCGCCGGGGGAGACATGGCCGGAGCGCTCAGCTTGCCTTGTCCGCAGGAGCTTTTTCTTCGATTTTGTCGACCTTCTCCGAAGAGGTTTCAAGGGGGTCCGAGGTGGCTTTTTTGAAATTACGAATCCCTTTGCCCAGGCCTTCTCCGATCTGCGGGAGTTTTCCGGCCCCAAAAATGATGAGAACGATGACCAAGATTACAAGCAACTCCGGCATTCCTATACTCGGCAACATCTACAGCTCCTTCCTTGATGAATGGCCTACAGGCTACCCCTTGAGCAAATCCTCCACCTCTTCCAGGAGTTGCAGAAATTCCTTGGACTGCCTGTATCGATCCAGATGCTTCTGGTGTTCCAGCCAACTCTCCCACACTTTCATCCAAACGTCATTGTGCCAGTAGAACCTCGGGCCGGACTCTTTGCCGCCCGTCCTGGCCCGGTACTCCTCATACTCGTCGAGGCAGTTCCTGCAAAAAGGGTATGGAGTAGCAAACTTGGAAGATTCCTCGGTTTCCATGTCCAGTTGGGTCCCGCACTTGGCACACTTGAGCATACAACGAGTGCACTGGAAGATCTTCTTCAACGCGTCGATCTTCCTCTGACGAAGACCTTGATCGCGACAGGACTTCAGGTCCTGAACCTTTCTCCCAAACTCAATGATTTCGGCCATCGGGTCATCCTGTCTATTTCTCAAGATTTTTCAGGATCTTATTCTCATTCTTAACACTTGACACCTCGTCCGTCAAGGCGGAGGAATCGGGTTTGCACCCGTTGGTCAGGTTGAACAGCTGTTGGGTACAATCCGTGAAAAGCTGCTTGCTCCCCCTGTGGGCCTTCTTCTTGAGGAACATGATGGGATCATGGAGCAGCTTCTTGACGATGGACTGGGTCAGGACGTCAATGGCTTTCCGGTCCTTTTCCGTCAAGTGGGGCAGATGACTGAGGGTACGAAGCAGTTCCTGCCTTCGGATGGCATCCGCCTTTTCTCTCAGTCCCACAATGGTGGGCACCACGTCCAGGGTGCACAGCCATTGTTGAAACTTGACCGTCTCTTCGGCAACGATATGTTCCGCCCGTTCCGCCTCCAGCTGTCTTCCGGCCCGATTGAAATCCACAATGCCCTGCAGATCGTCGATATCATACAGGTAGACGTTCTCTATTTCGTTTACCCTTTGTTCCACATCCCGGGGCACGGCAATGTCGATGAAGAACAAGGGCCGGTTCTTGCGCTCACGCATTCGGGATTTCACATCCTTGTGCCGGAGAATGGGTTCCGGCGACCCGGTGGATGTGAGGACAATGTCGACATT
This sequence comes from Syntrophobacteraceae bacterium, assembly GCA_029974695.1. Taxonomy (GTDB): domain Bacteria; phylum Desulfobacterota; class Syntrophobacteria; order Syntrophobacterales; family Syntrophobacteraceae; genus JAGPLX01. Next base: position 3,350 of record JARKQW010000335.1, read on the forward strand.
CTTCAGGGCATCCAGAATATGGGAGAAGGAGACGGTTTCCCCTTTGAAGCGCCCCGCCAATTCCACGGCCCGTTCCAGGGTACGGTTGGCCACCATCAGCTGACGCACCCCCTGAGCGAGAAGGTGCTCCGCCGCCAGTTCCGCCATCTCCCCGGCCCCGATCAGGAGGACCCTTTTGTCCCGGAGATCTCGGAAAATCTTTCGAGCGAGTTCCACAGCGGCATAGCTAATGGAAACGGCGTGGGAGCCGATCATGGTTTCGGAGCGGACTCGCTTGGCCACGGAAAAGGCTTTATGAAGCAGGCGATTGAGAATCACCCCCACCGCCTTGCACTCCGTTGCTTCCCGGTAGGCCGCCTTGATCTGACCCAAGATCTGGGGCTCCCCCACCACCATGGAATCAAGGCTGGAGGCAACTCGAAACAGATGCTTCACCGCGTCCAGAAACTGATAGGTGTAGAAACACGATTCCACCTGGGCGGAGAGAGCATCGCCCAAATGGCCCCGAAGGAGAGACTTGACCTCGTGGGTGGCCTCATGCAGCTGGTTGCACACGAACAGAATTTCCACCCGGTTGCAGGTGGACAGTACGAACAGCTCGTCCACATAACGAAGCTGCGGGAACCGGTGGAGCAGATGTTTGTCCTCCCGACACACTGCGGCCAGTCTTTCCCGGATTTCAATCGGAGCAGTCTTATGGTTCATTCCCACTAGGACGAGTTGAGACATATCCCCTCTCACCTGACGAACACGGTGTGATGCCCCTGGAGGACCAGATTGACCCCGAGGAAGGTCACCAGCACCGCTGAAAACCCGAAGATGGCCAGCCATGCGGCACGACGTCCCCGCCATCCCACCGCCAGTCTCTCATGAAGCAGTATGGCGTAAATGAACCAGGTAATGAGGGCAAAAATCTCCTTGGGGTCCCAATTCCAGGGAGATTTCCAAACACTGCCCGCATAGGCGAACCCTGTGATGAGCCCCAGGGTCATGAGGGGAAAACCGAAAACCAGACAGACATAGTTGAGCTTGTCCAGGCTTTCCAAGGACGGGAGACGCAGGTACAGGAACCCGAAATTCTTTCGTTTGATCGTTCGTTCCTGCAAGAGGTACATGATCCCGGCGCTGAACGCCAGGGCGAACAAGGCATTGGCCAGAAACAAGGCCGAGACGTGCACCACCACCCAGACACTTTGAAAGATCCCGCTGGTGGGAATCATCCGGGCGGGCACCAGGGGAGACCCCAGCATAAACAAAACGGCCAGGGGCGATACAAAGGAACCCAGGATTCGCAGGTGAAACCGGGTCTGAACCACCAGGTACACAACCACCAAGACCCAGGCAAAGAAAGAAAGGGCTTC
>JARKQW010000348.1 GCA_029974695.1 Syntrophobacteraceae bacterium
CATCGCGGTTTTTCCCGTCTCATGCACGGAATCCCCCCGTCGGGTGAGAACGAACGACGGTTTCGAAGAGCCCCAGGAGCTTCTCCCCGTGTTTTTCCATGGTACAGTCCCGGAGGACGTGCTCCCGGGCGTTTCTCCCCATTTCAACCAGGCGCTCCCGGTCGGAAAGCATGGACGTCAGCGCTTCGGCCAGCCCCGGGACGGAATCCGGGGGAAACAACCTGCCCGTAACCCCGACCTCGACCTGTTCCGGGATGCCGCCGATGTCGGCGGCCAGCACGGGAGTCCGGTGAAGGAAGCTCTCGTAGACGCTCAGGGGAGCGTTGTCGTACCAGCGGCTGGGGACCACCGTACACAGGGCCTCCCCGATCCACCGGGAAAGTTCCGCCCCTTCCTTGAACCCCAAAAAACGAATCCGTTGGGCGAACTCGGGCCGGATCAACCCGCGAAGGCGTTCCTTCTCCCCGTCGTAGTCCCTGCCCAAAAGATACAGATCCACGGGGGGGTTGGATTGCTGGAAGGCCAGAATGAGGGTATCCAGCCCCTTTTCGTAGGTAATGCGTCCGAAATACAGGATGTAGTCCTTCTTGACCCGGGACTCGAAGGCAACGCCGGTCTCGGTCACCGGGTACGGAATGAGATGGATGCGATCCCTCGGAAAACCGCCGTCCACCAGCTTCTCCCCCATGAATCGGCACGGCACCACGAAGGCCTGCACCAAGTCGTACATGCGGAGCCATTTCTGAACGTACATGGAAGTCGCTCGAACCGCCGATGCAAGACGGCTCCCCTTGACGCACCGATGGCGAACCCCGTGAAGATAGTCGCCGTGTATGCAAAGGGTGCAGGGTGCGCCGTCGCGCAGGAGAAGGTAATTGGGACACACCAGGTGATAGTCCCCCAGGAACATCACTGAGGGGACCCGGTGACGTCGCAAGGTGTGGAGGATGCTCAAGGACATGTAATTGCACGTGTTCAAGAGGAACGCCACCCGGATATCCGGGACCTCTTCGATCAATCGGGAGAGCTTGCATCGGGCTTCGAAGGAATAAACGCCCCGATCCGCCAGGCGCAGAAGATTGCTGTGCACAAGCCGCACGTCCTTGAAATGGGGTTTCCCCGAACGGGTCGGGGGAGGAAGAAAGTAACGGCTGTAGGGGGATTCCCAGCTTCCCCGGTACCGGACTCTGAAGGGAACGGGAGTGTGCCCCGCCCGGGGAAGATACTCGAGAAGGTCCCTAAGGTATCTTTCCACTCCTCCGTTGAGGAAAAAGAACTTGTTGCACAGGAGAATCTTCATGGCCCTCGTCCATGGGTTCGGGGGGGGTGTTCGAGCCGCCCGGTTCAGTCACCTCGTCCCTGATAGATCCCGATTCCGTTGAACCCCAGCAGTACTGGGCACCCGAGGCCGGGAATGGCTTCCAGCACATTCAGGTTGACCGGAGGAAGGGGAAGGGCGCAAGGTCGGAAGGATCGTCCCCCGTCCCGGCTATGAAACAGGCCGTGGGCGGCCTTGAGGTCGTAGGCCAGGGTCCCCGCAAAGACGCACCCGGGAGATTCGGGATGAAAGGCCAGGGAGTAGGCCGCCACGTGCGACGGTCGTTCCCCCGGCAGGAGGATTTCCGTCCAGCTGTTTCCCTCATCTTCGCTCAAGAGAACTTTCTTCTCGGCGCAGGCAGCCAGGACCCTCGAGGGGTTCGACGGGTCCACGGCCATGCCGAAACAAAAGGGACCCTGAGGGCTGACGAGACGCCAGCTCTTTGCTCCGTTCACGCTCTTGTACACTCCGCCCTTTTGGGTGCTCACCCACAGCACGTCGGGGGTCTTGGGATGGATGAGAAGGGAACGGGGTCCCTTCACGTAAGGGGTTGCAAGACCTTCGTTGACCGCATCCCAGGTCTTACCGCCGTTGACGGTTTTGAAGATGCCGTACCCGTTGGTGGTCACGTACGCCACTTCGTCCCGCACCGGGTCCGCCGCCACGCCGGAGGCGCTCCCGTCCGCAAAGCCCAGGGAGGCAAGGGGATTCGAAGGCATCGGAAAGCCGACGTCCTGCCAGGTTTCTCCCCCGTCGGCGGTCCGGTAGACATGGATTCGACCCTTCTTGGACCACGGGTTTGTGACGAGAAACATCTTGCGGGGGTCCCGGCGGGAGAAATCCAGAGCTTGAGCATGACCGTCCGCAACCCCGTTCATTTTACGGGTCCAGGTCTTTCCCGCATCTTGGGATACCATGACCCCGCTGTCGGCCGCGCAGACCAGCCAGCGCCGGGGGTCCCGGGGATCCACCCGGATGTCGTTGACGACGCTGTTTTGCAGCCCGTGGTGCAGCTGGGTCCATGGACCTTCCTCCCCGGACCTTTCCCACAGGTTCCACCAGTCCGCCAGGTAGACCCGGTCTCCACCAGGAGAAAACACGATTTTCTCGGGTCCGTTGAGGGTTCGGGCCCAGTTGGACGGCGCAGTGGGGGAAAGATTGAATTCCTGCAGGAGTTTCCAGCTCCGTCCCCCGTCCCGGGATTCGAAGAGCATGTGGGGCCATTGTTCCGGGTGAGTGGCCGCCAGGAGAACCTTGGGATCCGTCGGGTGCACCGCCAGGGTCTTGAAGGACCCAGAAGGGCCGAACCCGCCGGGGGGAAGGGGAGGGCGCCGGGGTTCCCATTCTTTCTTGGGCTCGTTCCAGGCATAGATGCCTCCGGACTTCTCCATGACGTACAGTTGTCCCCCGGGCTGGGCCGCCAGGTCCGCGACCTCGATCCCCGAGGCCTTCAAACCCGAATTCCGTGCTTCCCAGCCCCCGGAATCCAGGCGGAACAACCCTCGATCCGTGGCGGCCCACAGGGCATCCGAGGTTTGCGCCAGGCAGTGAATCCGCCTCCCTTCCAGTCCCGCAACCGACCGGATGGAAGGTCCCACCGGACCGAATTCCACTCGAAAGACCCCCTCCCGGTCCGTGGCCGCCCACAAGACCTCCTCCCGAAACACCAGGAGGCGACTTCCGGAAAACCTTTGATCATAGCGGATCCGCGGGGTGATTTTCCGCCACCTTTCCCCCAGGTCGGCGCTCACGTAGAGGCCGTCCGCCGTGATCAGGGCAACGAAACCTTCCCGGG
>JARKQW010000357.1 GCA_029974695.1 Syntrophobacteraceae bacterium
CACGTGGAGGGCCTGGGGCGGTCGAGCCCTGCCGGGGAGGTGCATCCCCTGCAGGTGATCGGCCTGCCGGGTTCCATCGACAACGATCTTCACGGCACGGACATGTCCATCGGGGCCGATACGGCCCTCAACCACATCGTGCGTGCCATGGACGATTTGAGCTCCACCGCGGCCTCCCACCAGCGCACTTTCGTCCTTGAAACCATGGGACGCCATTGCGGATACCTGGCCCTGACGGCGGCCCTGGCCGGCGGGGCATCCTGGGTGCTGGTTCCCGAGGAGGAACTCGAACTGCGATGGCACCAGAAGATGGTGGCGGCCCTGGACCACGCCCGGGAAATCGGCCGGACCCACCAGATGGTCGTCGTGGCCGAAGGCGCCCGGCATCCCGACGGCCTGTTCATCAATTCCAACGAAATCCGCAAGCTTCTGGTGGACCGACTGGGCATCGACGTTCGAGTCACGGTCCTGGGACATGTGCAGCGGGGAGGCTCCCCCACGGCCTTCGACCGCGTCCTTGCCACGCGCCTGGGAGTGGCGGCCGTGGACACCCTCATGCAGGGGCCCGAAGGGGTCCATTGCCACATGGTGGGCCTGGTCCGCAACACCGTTGTAAAAACTCCTCTTTCAGAGGTGGTGGAAAAGAGCAGGGCCGTGGGCATGGAGATCGAGAACGGCGATTACGCCAGAGCCCTGAGCCTGCGGGGGGGGAGCTTCCGAAACGCCCTTGATCTGGTGAAAACCCTGACCCGGATCTCTCCCGCCCAGGAGACCCGGGATGACGGCATCGTCGTGATCCTCACCGCCGGCGCCGACGCTCCCGGCATGAACACCGCCGTCAGCGTTGCGGCCCGCTGCCTCCTCAACGAGGGGATCCGGACCTATGCGTCCCCGGACGGGTTTCTCGGGCTCATCCGCGGGAACCTCCAGCCTTTGGATTGGCACCAGCTCGTCGGATGGGTCAACCGCCCCGGCTCGGAAATCGGAACGGCCCGCTACGAGTTCCGGGAAGGGGATTTGGAAAGGATCGCCGGGACCGTTGAAACCAACCGAGTCCGGGCCATTGTCGCCATTGGAGGCTGGGGCACGTACCGAAGAGCGGCCCAATTGGCGGAGAGTCAAGACCGGTTGCCGGCCCTGCGGATCCCCGTGGTTCTCATTCCGGCGACCATCGACAACAACCTTCCCTGTACGGAGTATTCCATCGGAACCGACACGGCGTTGAACAACATCGTGGAGGCCGTGGACAAGATCCGGCACACGGCGGGGGCCAGTCGAAGGGCCTTCCTGGTGGAAGTCATGGGACGGCGAAGCGGATTCCTGGCCCTCGTGGGGGCCCTGGCCTCGGGAGCGGAGAAGGCCTACCTTCCGGAGTTGGGGATCCGTTTGTCGGAACTCAACCAGGACCTGGAACATCTTCGAACCAGTTTTCGCCAGGGGAAGAGGCTGGTCATTTTGCTCCGAAACGAGCATTCCTCCGCACGTTATACCACCGATTTCATCCGCAGCCTGTTCGAAGAAGAAAGCGAGGGGGCCTTTCAGGTTCGTACGGCCATCCTGGGGCACATCCAGCGGGGGGGAATCCCGACGGCCTTTGACCGCATTCTTGCCAGCCGCATGGGGGCCGGGGCGGCGGGGAGCATCCTGGAATCCCTAGAACGGGGGAGCGCTCGATGCACGGTTGTGGGATTGTCCGGCCGGGGCATCCGGGAGTTTCCCCTGGAGGAAGCCCTGGAACAGATGGAGATGGGGGAAGGAAGACCCAAACGCCAGTGGTATATGGATCTCGTGGAGATGGCGCAGGCGCTGGCCAAGTACGGGCCCTCCCGGTCCTCGAGTCCCTGAACGCGGAGCGGACTTGGAATTTGGGGGCCGGAGACGACTGCGAACCGCCCCGGCGCAAGTCGGGGTTCTCCAGCCGGACCATGCGGTCCTCTCGCCGGTTCAAACAACCTTTGTCCTCACGAGACGCGCCCGCACAAAGACCTTCCGGCCGGGTCGGGCAGCGGCATTCGGGGACGTCGAATCCCTTTCCGTTCAAAAAGGAGGCCCCTGGGGACGGACAGCTGCGGAGAAGGTGGCCTCGGGGGGCGCCAAGGGCGGGAAAGCCCCCCGGGGAAAAGGTTTGAACCTGCCCCATAACCCTCGTTGGGTCCGACGGGCTACCCGGACTTTGGTTTGGAGGGATTCGGGTCCTTGTGAGACTTTTGCACCACCCCCCCCTTCTTGGGGGTTTCGGCCGTTTGGCCCGACTTGCCTTTGGTCTTGCCGTTGCCCCGACCGGCGACGGCTTTTTCCTTCTCCCGTCCCGCTTTGGGCTTTGAGGCGGTCTTGGCTGCGGCGTTCTTCGAAGGGGAATTCTCTTTCTTGGCGGTCTTGGCAGTCGTGGATGTCTTGGAGGTTTTTACGGTCTTGGCGGCTTCGGAGGTCTTGGCTTCCTTGGAAGACTTGGCGCTCTTGGCGGACTTATTCTCGGCCGGTTTCCCCGGGGAGGCCGCCCGTTTGGAGACGGCCCCGGCCGTGGCGGCGGTTCCCTTGACCGCCGGGGCCGATTTCTCGACCCGAGCTCGGGCGACGGTTCCTTCCTTCTTGGATGCACCAACGGCCTTGACTGCCCGAGGTTCCGCGGAAACCTTCTTGGCCGCGAGGGAAGCGGTCTTCCCCTTCTTGCCGGAAGAAACCGGCGCCTCCTTCCCCGCGGAGGTCGCCAGTCGCTTCTTCGAAGTCTTTTTGACGGATGCCTGCTGTTGCGTTTTTCCCTTCTTCTTGTTCACCCCGTGAGTGGGGCCCGAAGCGCCCTTGGCGACAGTGATCCTGCCGGATCTTCCTCCTTTGGGATCTTCCACCAGCCGGATCTCCGGGGTTTTGGCCTCGATGAAGTCAAATCCTGCATCCAGCAGCTTTGCCGTTTCCCGGGCACGGATTCCGGGACTGGGAGCTCCCAGGACCACGGCGATGAGGCGCACGTCTCCTCGCTTGGCCGTGGCGGACAGGTTGTAGCCCGAGGCACACACAAACCCCGTCTTGATCCCGTCTACGCCGTAGCAGGTCCCGAGGAGCCGGTTGGCGTTTCGACGGGTGCTGCTGTTGTAAGTGTAGGACTGCATGGAGTGGATGTTGAGGGAATTGGGGAAGCGACGAAGGTAAGCCAGGGAAAGCTTGGAGATGTCCCTGGCGGTGGTGACCTGCCCTTGGGCGGGCAAACCGTTGGGGTTCTTGAAATGGGAGCTGGTCATGCCCAGTTCCCGGGCCTTGGCGTTCATTTTAGCCACGAAGGCCTCCACCGACCCGCTCATATGCTCGGCAACGGCGATGCAGGCATCGTTGCCCGAAACCACGGCCATGCCTTTGATGAGCTCATCCAGGACTACGGTTCGGCCTGCTTTCAATCCCATGCGGGTGGGCGGGGCCCCGGCCGCCCTCTGGCTGATGTAGACCAGGTCCGAAGAATCCAGGCGGCCTTGGCGAATGGCCTCGAATACGATGTAGAGGGTCAGGACCTTGGTGATGGAGGCGGGAGGGATGAGGGCATCGGCATTCTGTTCGTAGAGCACTCTTCCGTTGGCGGCATCCACCAGAATCGCGCCCCGGCAATTGATCCGGCCCGTGCTTCCCCGGGCCGTGAGGGGGGTCCATGAAATCCCCGCCAGAAACAGTACGCACAAGATCCATATTCCTCGCTTCCCCATAGGAGCCGCTCCCTCTACAACCGCCACCCGTCTTTCCCCATAAACCGTTTCCTCTCTTGGCCGGACTACTGTCGTGCCGACCTTCAGGGGAAGGAACCTGCGGGATGGAGTTCCCTTCTTGTCTCCGTGTCTGTCCCCTTTCTCGACGGTGGTCGCGTTTCACGTTCGGCCCTACAAGTGACCGTGAAAGAAATCATGGCAAGCCTGAGACGGCCTGTCAACGGAATATTGGGGCGGCCCAACATTACTTTATGATTTTCTCCCGATCCTATTCACGGAATTCCTCCTCGCACAACCCGGCCGTGGAGAAGCCGCCGATGCCGTCGACCTCCTCGTAAGCATCGCAATCGGACGTGAAGTTATTCCAAATCAAGCAATCATTTTCATTTGTAGCACCGAAGGTTTTGTTCTAAATGTGAAATGTTTGGTATATAGAAAATTCCGGATGAAGATCTCGAACGAATCGTCTTCCGCTCATCGAGACAAACGGGCATCGGACCGGGAAAGGAAGAGGAAGAGGCGATGATGGGGCGCATGTTGGATTTTCTTTCCAAGGACATGGCGATGGATTTGGGGACTGCCAATACCTTGATCTATGTGCGAGGAAAAGGAGTCGTTCTGGATGAACCGTCCGTGGTGGCCATGGAGGTGGGCACCTCAAAAGTCCTGGCCGTGGGCAAAGACGCCAAGAACCTTACGGGGCGTCACGGTCGGAATGTCCAGACCCTGCGACCCATGAAGGACGGCGTCAT
>JARKQW010000516.1 GCA_029974695.1 Syntrophobacteraceae bacterium
GAGCCCACAAACCCGGGGAATCTGGCATTGCCGCCAGCAAGGTTGGTGCCGATGATGCGGCCCTGGCGGTTGGCCAGGGAACCCTGGGGAAAGAAGACCGGTTTTCCCGTCACCAGGTGAAGGACTTCGATACAGTCTCCTCCCGCGTAAATATCCGGGTCCGAGGTCTGGAGTCGCCCGTTGACCACGACGGCTCCCCGGGGGGACACGAGCAGCCCGGCGGACCGGGCGAGCTCCGAGTTGGGACGAAACCCGACGGCGGAAATCACCAGGTCTGCCTCCAGGCTCCTTTGGGACGTGACCACGGACAGGGAATGTTCTCCGTCCCCCGGGCGGATCTCCCGGACGGTCTCCCCCAGGTACACCGCCACTTCCTTCTCTTCCATGTGCTTCTGAACGAGCCGAGCCAGGTTGGCGTCCAGGATGGAGGGAAGGACCTGGTTGGCGATCTCGACCACGCTGGTCTCGATTCCCCACAGGTCGGCCAGGGCTTCGGCCATTTCACACCCGATGGCGCCCGCTCCGATGATGACCGCCTTTCCCACCTTTCCCCGAGCGATGAGGTCCTTGATTTGGATGGCGGATCGCAGGTTCCCGAGGCTCATCACTCCCGGCAGGTCGGCTCCCGGCACCGGCAGGGAGTTGGGACGGCTCCCCGTAGCCAGGACCAGGTGGTCGTAAGGCAGGTCCGTCTCCTTGCCCGTGGCCAGGTCCACGAGGTGAACCGTCTTGTTGCGCCGATCAATGGCCGTGGCCCGGGTGCGGGTCCTCACCCGAATGTCCTTGGCGTCCTCGAAAAACTTCGGCGTCCGTTCCATGTGGAAACTGGTGCTCATGAGCTCCCGAACGTCGCTGACATCCCCCGAGATGAAGTAAGGCATACCGCATCCGCCGTAGGAGATGTGCTCGTCCTGGTCGATCATGGTGACTTCGAATTCGGGCCTGAGCCGTTTGAGGCGGCAAGCCGCCTTGGGACCCAGCGCAACGGCGCCGACAATGACCACCCGCTTTCTTTCCATCCCTCCCCGTCCTTTTCCTGGGCTCAATCGTTTCCAAAACCGCGGATCGCCCCGCAATCGGGGCAGGTCCAGTTGATGCCGTTGCAGGTCATGCCCCAGAAGTTTTCTTCCATGCATTCGGAGCAAATCATGAAGCCGCAGGGACAGGTCCAACAGAAGGGTTGGTCCGTATCGCATGTGGCGCATCGGTACTGGATCGGCCTTCGCCATTTGGCCCGCTTTGGTTCCATGGTTCCGTCTCCGTTCTTCACCGGGACCGGGCCAGGCTGGTGACGAAGAGCTTCATCTCGGAACTCTTGCCGGGGGTCTCGGACGTCGTGTCGCCGACCCTTCCTTCCCGGATTTGGATGAACCGGGCATCGGTCTTGAACACCATGGAGGAGAAAACCCCCTTGACCGTGGTCCCGGAACACACCAGCCCCTGCACCTGGACGGAAGGGGGGCGGCCCGCGGCGGAGTTCCATTCGGTCAGGGCGGTGAGTTCATCCCGGAGGTCGCGGATTGCCTGATCCATTCCGCGAAGCTGTTCCTTGTGCCGGGCCAGCTTGCCTCGGATCTCGTCCTGTTCTTCGAAGAGAGCGTCCAGTTCCCGGGCGGCGGATCCGATGACGGCCTCGATCTCCTTGAGATACTCTTCCGCCTGGGCCAGTTGGGCCGTGTCCTTCCGTTCCCGAAGCTCCCGGATTTCGCTCTGAACCTGCCTCAACTCCAACCCCGTCCGGTCCTGAACCTGGGCCAGTTCCCCGATTCTCGCCTCGATCACGGCGTCCCGTTCTCGCAGAGGCCGAACCAGGGAAGCGTGCCCGGCCCTCTCCGCCTCGTGCCGGGCAAGGCTCTCCTTGAGCCGGTCGATTTCCCGTTCGGCGAGGGGATCGATCCCGATGACGAGAACGCTCGGGGCGGATCGCTCGAGCCCCACCTGGGCGGCTTCGATTCCTCTTCGAGCCGTGATCCTGGAGGAAACGACGGCTCCCCGCAGGCAGGTGAGCTTGCCGGAGATGCTGATTTTCGAATCCACGACCCCTTTGTCCACCACCACGTTTCCCATGGCTTCGATCTGGGAATCGTAGATGTGGACGGCGTTTACGTTGCCCTGGGACCGCACCTTGGCCCCCAGGATGCCGCCGTACACAACCACGTCCCCGGAGACGTCGATCTGGGCCTTGCCGATCTCACGGGCGATGAGGGCGGATCCCTTCACTCGAAAGCCGTCTTGGACGACTCCGTGGACGGTGATTTTTCCCTCGTATTCGATGTTGCCCGTCTCGAAGCTCACGTCGCCGGGGATCACCAGTTCGGGCAGAACGGACAGCCTACCGAGGAGGGAAAGCTGGGGAAGGCCGTCGACCCGGGCCGTCACCCGCCTGCGGTCGGGGGAGATCTCGGTGCCCGATCCGCAAAGCAGGGTGAGTTCCTTGCTCTTGGGGACCGCGATTTCGTTTCCAAAGACGTCCGTTCCGGGAGTTTCGGGGACCCGGGGGGTCTTTTCCGCGAGGAGGTCGCCCTTCTTGACCCGGGGGATTTCTCCCAGGTCCTTGAAATCGACCTTGCCCTCCCCTTCGAGGGGGGCGAGGGTTTTGGGACGAGTGGGAAAGCAGTACCGGATTTCGGCGTCTTTTCCCGGCTGAGGATCGGTTCCCCGGGCGATTCTCCACACCTGCTTGCGGGACGGGGGCTGTTGGAGAAGGGCTTCGAGCTCGAGGGGATCGAGAAGCCCGTAGACGATCCCCTGGGCTTCCAGGGCGTGGGTCAGGAGCTCGACGCCGTGCCCTTCGGAAAGAGAAGCCTTGATCCGCAGGTAGGCTCGAAGTTTGTCCTCGGAGACGAGCAGGTCAAAGGATTCTTCCTCCAGGAGAATGTGGGTGTCGTCGGGCAAAGTCTCGCTCTCGATCCGGATTTGCGCCCGGCCTTTCGGTTGGGCGGAAGCGGGTCCCGGGGGTCCGGAACCGGTTGCATCCGGAGGTGTCGGGGCGGGCGCGGAAGGTGCCGCCGGGGCGGGCTTCGAGGGAGGGGCCGGGGAGGACGCCGAGGGGAGCTCCGGAGATTTCATGCGGGCCAGGAGGGCGTCCCTGACCCCGGCCTTGAGCCACCCTTGTTCCACGAGCAGGTCCCCCAGGGATCGAAATACCCGGGTTTCCTTATAGATTCTCGCCTGCATTTGAGAGGCGGCGTCCGCCTGTTCCCGGGTGACCAGCCCCCGGCTTACCGCCAGGCGGCCGAAGAGCCGATCCGGCTTGCGCAGGGAGAGAAAGTCGGCTGCCAGCTGGAGAGCGTCCAGCTGTCTTCGAGAGATCCACCCACGGTCCAGGAGGACCTGGCGCAGGGGCGGGGGGGTCCCCGATTCCTCCCGTTCCCGCTGGAAGGACAAAGCGTCTCGGACCTGTTGTTCCGTGAGGAACCCGTGCTGAACGGCGAGCTTTGCCAGGACGGCGTCGTCCTCCCGGGCGGAACCCATGTTTGCCTGCTGGGCCGTTGAGCCAATTGTATCGGTCACGGCATTCCCCCTTTGTTCCCGTAGCGCAGGTGAAGAGGACCTTTGGGGCCCGTACGCAGAAAACAGGCGCTTCTTCGTTCCAATCCTCCGGGTTTCCGGTATGGGGCCTGGCCGAAAATTAGCCCTCGATTCCGGGCCTCTCCCACCGGGGGAAAAAACGTGTTTTCACCTCCATGGATGGGAAAGAGCCCGGGGAGGAAGGACGGATCGGCCATGCACAAGCACCCGCTGATCATATCCCATCATCTCTGTTTTCGTCCACCCTGTCGGAATCCTTTACGGAGATTTGAAAGTGATCTTGTGAAATCATGAGGAAACCGGGCAAGGAATGACCTTGTGCCGCCCGATGGAAAGCTCGTGCAGGGGGATGAGAATGTCGGCCATGTCCCGGATTCGGTTGGCGCTCTCGTAGGCGGCAACGGCATCGAGGTGCACTCCCGGAGCCACTGCCGGTCCCTTGGCCGGGAAGTTCATCTCGTTGCAGCAGAACCCCGTGATGATCGCCAGGCCGTTGCGGGTCTGAACGGCAATGGACTGCCCACCGGGGGTGTGCCCGGGGGTCAGCAGCAGATCGATGCCGTCCCTGAAGGGGGTGTCCCCCTCCACCAGCTCGACCTTCAATCCGTCCAGGAGATCGGGATAGTACCGGTGGTCGATGGGATGAGGATCCAGGAAGAATTCGTATTCCGCTTTTTGCACCACGATCCGGGCTTGAGGACACTTGTAGTCGTTTTCGCAATGGTCGTTATGCAAGTGGGTGTGCAGGATCACGTCGATGTCCCCGGGGCTGAGGCCGTGCTTTTCCAGGGCGCTCTCGAACTCGAGGATCTCCAGTCCGTACCGGGTGGAGACCTCTTCGGGCACCACGAACTGCTCGAGTCCCGTATCCACCAGGATCCGCTCTTCTCCCCCCAGGATCAGGAAGGCGTAGATGGGAATCCAGATTCTCTTCCCGTACCCCCTCTGGTACGTCATGATGCCCTGGTCGGTTTCATTGGCTCCGACCGTCAGCGGATGGATCGTGTATTCCTTCATGCTGTCTCGTTCTCCTTTACGGCTTTTGTTCATCCCTTAGTTGCAGGGGCGGGGTTTTCGGCAGGGTTCCGGGGACGTCTTCGGGAACCGGGGACTTCAGGGTGATTCCAGGGTCCTGCGAAGGTCCCGGGTGAGGCGGTCCAGCTCTGCTCTCAGGTCCTCGAACGCCCGGGGAAAGTCCTCGACCTTCCCGTCCCGGGCAAGCACCTCGAGCCGGAAAGCGGCATCCATGGTTCCCCGGGCCCCCAAATTGCCCGAGGTCCCCTTGAGAGTATGGGCCGCTCGTTGGACCCGGGCGTCATCGCCCAGCCCGATGGCGTCCCGGATTTCCTCGAGGAGGGAAGCCGATTCCTCGAGGAATACGAGAACCAGGCCCTGGAACAGTTCGATGTCTCCGTCCAGGTTCTGCAAAGTGCCGGCCGGGTCAAAAGATTCCGACTTGAACGTCATATTTTCATCCCTTTTCTGGTACATTATACGCGATATGGCCCCAGAGAGTGAGCCGAAATCAAAGGAAACGACATGACCCCCTTGGTCTCACGGCCGGAAAAGGCCGACAACCCGACCCAGCTTCTCACGGCCATCATGGAATCCGTCACGGAGGGAATCATCACCATCGACGAACGCGGCATCATCGAGATGGTGAACCCGGCAGCGGAGCGGATGTTTGGGTATTCTCCGGGAGAGCTCGTGCGGAAAAACATCGAGGTCCTGGTGCCCGAGCCTCACCGGGGCCGCCATGACGAATTCCTCTCCCGGTTCCTCGAAACCGGGGCGACGAAAACCCCCGGTCCGGTTCGAGAGACCGAGGCCTGTCGAAAGGACGGTTCCGTCTTTCCCGTCTCGGTGGCCGTGAGTCGGTTCGAGATCGGCGGTCGGCTCAAGGTCGTCGGCGTGTTCCGCGATATTTCGGAACGAAAGAGGATGCTTGCAAACCTCGTGGAAAGCGAGGCCCGCTCTCGCGACATGGCGATCCTGCAGGCGGCCGTCCTGGATGGAGCCAACTACTCCATCATCGCGACTTTCCCGGACGGGATCATTCGGAGCTTCAATGCCGTGGCCCAGCGCTGGCTGGGATATTCCGCCGAGGAGGTCGTGGGAAAAGTCACCCCCGAGATCTTTCATGATCCCGTCGAATTGGCCCGGTATGCCGAGGAGCTCTCGAAGGAGTTGGGGCGGCCGATCCATCCGGGCTTCGAGGTCTTTGCGGCCAAAGCCCGGCAGGGATCCCCCGTGGAAAGGGAATGGACCTATGTTCGGAAAGACGGCAGCCGCTTTCCCGTGCTCCTGTCCCTGACCCCCCTGCTGGATGCCGACGGGGTCATCACGGGTTTTCTGGGCATTGCCGGGGACATCACCGACCGAAAACGGGCCGATGAAGCCCTGGCAAGGCTTGCCTCCATCGTCGAATCCTCGGACGACGCCATCATCGGCAAGTCCCTGGACGGGGTCGTTCTCAGCTGGAACAAGGGCGCCGAGAGGCTTTACGGCTACCGCGCCTCGGAAATGCTGGGCCGACCCATCTCCGTCCTGACCCCCCCGGGCCGTTCGGATGAGCTCGATGGGATCCTGGACCGGATTCGACGGGGAGAACGGGTGGAACATTTCGAGACCCTTCGGATCGGAAAAGACGGCAGAGCCATCGATGTCTCCCTGACCGTTTCCCCCATCACGGACCCGGCAGGGCGAATCTGCGGCGTGTCCGCCATCGCCCGGGACATCACCGGGCGCAAGAAGGCCGAGGAACAGCTGAGAAGGTTGTCCATGGCCGTGGAGCAAAGCCCCGTCAGCGTGGTCATCACGGATATCACGGGAAGAATCGAGTACGTGAACCCGAAGTTCACCGAAGTCACCGGGTATTCCTCCGAAGAGGCCATCGGTCAGAACCCGCGCATCCTGAAGTCCGGAGACAAGCCCCCCAGCGAATACAAGAAGCTGTGGGAAACCATCACCGCGGGAGGCGAATGGCGGGGGGAATTTCACAACAAGAAGAAGAACGGGGAGCTCTACTGGGAATCGGCATCCATTTCTCCCATCAAGGACGACAAGGGCAATATCACCCACTTCATCGCCGTCAAGGAAGACATCACGTCCCTCAAGGAGGCCCGGGAGGAACTGGCCAAGCTTTCCCTGGTTGCCAGCAAGACCGACAACGCCGTCATCATCACCGATGCCGAAGGTGTCATCGAGTGGGTCAACGACGGCTTCGTGCGCCTCACCGGGTACACTCTCCCGGAAGTCGTGGGCCGCAAACCGGGTTCCGTCCTCCAGGGTCCCCTCACCGACCGGCTCACGGTACAGAGAATCCGGGAGTTTCTCAAGGCCCGGGTGCCCTTCACCGAGGAAATCCTCAATTACCACAAGGAGGGGTTCCCCTACTGGGTCTCCATGAACGTGACCCCCATTTTCGACGATTCGGGGCGACTCATCCGGTTCATTTCCATCGAAAGCGACGTCACCGAGCGCAGGCACGCCGAGGAGGCCCTGCGAAAGGCCAAAGAGGCGGCGGATGCCGCCAGCCGGGCCAAGACGGAGTTCTTGTCCAGCATGAGCCACGAGATCCGGACTCCCATGAATGCCATCGTCGGCATGGCGGAGCTCCTGTGGGAAAGTCCCCTGAACGACGAACAGCGCAAATATGTCCAGATGTTTCGGTCTGCGGGGGATACCCTCCTCAATCTCATCAACGACATTTTGGACCTGTCCAAGGTGGAGTCGGGCCAGATCGAGCTCGAAGCCATCCCCTTCGATCTTGCGGAAGTGATCGACAGGACGTGCGAGGTCATGGCCGTGCGGGCCCACGAGAAGGGGCTCGAACTGGCGTGCCGGATCATGCCCGGGCTGCCCACTCACCTGGTGGGCGATCCCGGACGCCTTCGACAGGTTCTCACCAACCTCATCGGAAATGCGTTGAAATTCACCGAACAAGGCGAGATCGTGGTCGAGGTCAAGTGCCGGGACCTCGGAGGGG
The DNA here is from genome assembly GCA_029974695.1 of Syntrophobacteraceae bacterium. Taxonomy (GTDB): domain Bacteria; phylum Desulfobacterota; class Syntrophobacteria; order Syntrophobacterales; family Syntrophobacteraceae; genus JAGPLX01. The sequence continues at coordinate 7,520 of JARKQW010000516.1, forward strand.
CGGGCTGCACGGGAGACGGAGGCCGCCAAAGGGACCTTCTCTTTTCGGTTCGGGATACGGGCATCGGGATCGAGCCGGAGAAACAGGAGGTCATTTTCGAAAAGTTTGCCCAGGCGGACACGTCCATCACTCGGAAGTACGGCGGCACCGGCTTGGGCCTGGCCATCACCCGGAAACTGGTGGAGCTCATGGGGGGGAAGATCTGGGTCGAAAGCAAGGTGGGAGAGGGCACGACCTTCTCCTTCAGCATCCGGTTCGACGAGGCGCCCGCTCCCGTCCCCAAAGAACCTTTGTCGGAAGTGGATTTGGCCGGGGTCAGGGTCTTGGTGATCGACGACAACTCCACCAACCGGTTGATCCTGAGAGAGACCCTGTCTCGGTGGGGAGCCCCGGTGTTTGCCGTCGGCAGCGGCGAGGAAGGCATCGCAGAGCTCCAAAAGGCCAAGGAAGCCGGGAACCCCTACCGATTGGTGCTGCTGGATCAACGGATGCCGGAAATGGACGGGTTCCGCGTGGCGGAGCGGATCAAGAATCTGCCCGACCTGGCGGGCACAGCCGTCATCATGCTGACTTCCGACGGCATGAGCCTTGCCACGGGCCGTTCCCGGGAATTGGGAATAGTGAGCTGCCTGACCAAGCCGGTCAAGCAGTCGGAGCTCCGGGAGGCGATCAACCTGACCCTGGGCCGGTTCGTTCCCCCTGCCCCCCGGGAGACCCCTCCCGCCCCCGAGGGCCTGGGGACCTTGAACATCCTGCTGGTCGAGGATTCCTCGGCCAACCGCTTCCTCATCCAGGCCTTTCTCAAAAACACCGGATGCCGCATCGACACCGCGGAAAACGGGCAGATCGCCGTGGAGAAATTCCTTTCGAACCGCTACGATTTGGTGATCATGGATATGCAGATGCCCGTCATGGACGGTTACACGGCAACTCGAACCATCCGGAGCATCGAGAAGGAAGAAGGGTTGGCCCCCGTGCCCATCGTGGCCCTAACGGCTCACGCCTTGAAGGAGGATGTCCAAAAAAGCCTGGATGCAGGCTGCGACGCCCACCTGAACAAGCCCATCAAGAAGGCGGAACTGATCGGAGCCATCATGGGCTATCTGAAGGGCCCGCCTCCACGGCCATGACGCCCGGATGCTCTCGGAATCGTTGAGATTCGGATTGAATCAACTCTGCGCGGAAGATTGGGACCTTCCCCGGCGGCAAGACATGGAAGATATCCGTGATCCCCGTTGGGGGAACGTTCTCGGCAACCCATTGAAATTTCAGACCATTCGAGTTCGGCTAATTTTAGATAACAATTTCAGCAATTTCCGTTTGATTACCGAAGGATTTGAGGGCATTCTGAAGCATCGAAACGGCGGAAAGAGAACCCGGCGGGCACCGACCCGCTCGTCGGGGGCCGTCGAGTGCCGAGGAGGCAACGATCGTCAACCACGAACCTGAGTTGAGCGATTCCGAGAGCATC
>JARKQW010000364.1 GCA_029974695.1 Syntrophobacteraceae bacterium
CTCCCCGAGGCCGAGTCCGCTCCCCTTTCGTGCGAAGTAGTACAGGACAAGGAACGGCCATGCAGCGGTCATGGCGGCCCGGTAGCCGGTCAGCCACGAAGATGAGCCGATTCTCCCCAACAAGGTCTCCTCCCCTTCGAAGAGTCGACGGAATGCTCGAACAATCATCGCTTCTCTCTGGGAACCAAATTGGGTGGAATTGTATAGGGATCCGTCCCGGATGGCAATTCCCGGACACCCGGCCCCCTCTACTGTCCGGGTGTAGGACGCCCGTAGGGTCTCAAGGTACCCGAAACGAAGCGCTTTACCCTGCCGGGCCTCCGGCGAAAACCCCGGCAAATCCGCATGCCCCGCTTCGATGCACGGATGATGCGGGGAAGGTGATACCCTTCGGACGCAGTCTCCGACCCCCCACTCCCCATACTGTCCCTCCCGCCCCCTACAGTCCGACCCCACAGCAAATACGGTGTGCGCCGTATTGAACGACTGTCGTTTTCGTGGAAAGTAGCGAACAAGGCAGAGGGAAAGCGCCTCGACCGCCCGGAGAGGGTCCGGAACGGGCGGCAACTGTTCCTGGAGAGGATGTTCGAGCCATCAAGCGAACCGCGACACCGGGTTTGACGAAGGATTCATGAACAGAAGGGAGCGTGACCGGTTTCAAGAAAGAGTCTTTCAGGGGTGGATTGGATTTCGGGTTTCAACCAATGTTGAGGAGGACAATGATGAGGCAAGAGACACGATTGGACGGCTCTCTGGCCCGAAGATGGAGACTCCATCTTACTTTTGCCCTTATCCTGGGGCTTTTGGCATTCCTGCCGGCAGCCCAAGCCCTAGGGGCGAACGTAACCGTGAAGTTGGTGGGAGAGGACGGCGTAACGCCCCTGGCCATCGATTTTCGCTACACGGTGGAGGAAGACCTCACCTTTCATCCGGAGGCCAACCCCGGCTTTCCGAATTTTGCGGATCAGAACGTTTTGTCATTTAACTTTCACCGGAGCTACATGCCGGTGGTGTCCACGGGCACCGGGGCCGCCGGGACGGCTACCGTCGGCGGGCTGGATCCGGCCAAGTTCTATTTCATCTCCGTCCTTCCTTCCCTGCCGGAAAAGCACACCATGGGCGGCGGGCTCGTAAGACCCGGCCAGACTTCCCTCACCATCTCGCTGAACAACCTTCCCCTTCCCACGGCGCAGATTTCGGTCTTTGTTTTCGAGGACAACAACCGGATCAACGGGGTGGCGGATCTTCCCCAGGAGCACGGACTGGAAGGCTTCATCGTGAACATCCGGGAAGCCGGGGGTCGTTACGGAGCCAACGGGGAACTCATCACCCAGGACGCTTTCGGCAATCCTCTGGGCACCACCTACAAGCCGGACGGATCCGTGCTGGCCGTCGGGGACGGCATCATCATGACCGACGCCAACGGGCTGGCCCTCATCAAGAACCTTCCTCCGGCCAAGTACGGGGTCACCATCTCTCCCCCCTTGGGCACGAATTGGGTTCAGACGAGCACCATCGAAGGTTCGCCCACCATCGACGCCTGGGTCAAGGCCAATGAGCCTTCTTACTTCACCGAGTTCGGACCCGCGGGGCATCACTGCATTTTCGGGTTCGTGCGTCCTTTCAAGGACACGGCCATTCTGTCGGGGGGGACCACCATCCAGGGCCAGGTGGTGAGTGATCACATGAACCGGCCTCCCAACTACGGATTCAATGCCGGGGCCCTCTTTCCCGACACCTGGGTCGGCTTGAACGACTCGACGGGCAAGGGCGTGTTTGCAGGCCCCTGTGATGCCAACAGCAACTTTACCATCAGCGGCGTTCCGGCGGGCACCTGGCAATTGGTCGTCTGGGACAAACCTTTGGATGTCGTCATCGCATCGACCCTGATCACCGTCTGGCCCGACGGGACTTGCGGCCCGGTCCGGGGGGGATCGTGCAACCTCAACAAGGTGGCAGTCTTCGACTGGTTTGCCCACCTCATGGGCAAGGTCTTCTACGACACGAACCAGAACGGGTTCCAGGATCTCGCGACGGATCCCACCGAGGTCGGCTTGAGTCAGCGGACCGTCAATATCCGGTGGAGGGACGGGACCCTCTACCAGAGTGCCACCACGGGTCCCGACGGGTCCTATCATTTCGCCGAGGTGTTTCCGTTCTTCAATTGGCTGGTGGCCGAGGTGGACTTCCTGAACATGAAGCCCACGGGTCTTACGGCCGTCGTGGATGCGGGCGGTCCGGTGAATACCGCCGTCGAGACTTTTCCCGGATACGGCCGCCTGACTCCGCAGGTCCAGCCCGTGACAAACCCGAACACGGGTGACAACCTGTCCCGAACGGAAACGGGTCCCGTCCTGACCCAGCCTTTCCAGGCCTTCCTGGGCCAGACCAACGTCATCGAGTGGGGGAAGGTGGATTACCCGGAAGGGGAAACCGGCGGAATTGCCGGAATGGTCTTCTACGACACCACCAGGGCCGAGGACGATCCTTACTACGGAATCGGCGAGACCTGGCAGCCGGGAATTCCCAACGTGACCGTAAACCTTTACAGCGTGGACGCGGTCACCCTGGCCGAAACCTACGTGACCTCGACCACCACGGACAGTTGGGACGCCAACCGGCCCACGGGCTGCCCCGGGGACCCCAACGATCCTTTCTACATGAATGCCAAGTGCTACGACGGCATGAGGAACTGGAACCAGGTGCGCCCCGGAGTCTTCGACGGAGGATACGGCTTCTCGGGCCTGGCCCCGGGAATCTACGTCGTCGAAGTGGTTCCGCCCCCCGGATACAAGCTGGTGAGGTCCCAGGACAAGAACGTGGACTTCGGCGACACCTACAAGCCTGCCGCTTTGAGTCGCCTGCCCGAGTGCGTAGGACCCACCTACGTGGTGCCCGCCGAGCTGTCCCTTTTTCCGGGTGAGCCCGCCCCCCTGGCAGGTCGGACCCTCAACGACTGCAATCGCAAGAAGGTATACCTGTCCGAAGCCAAGAACGCCGCGGCGGACTTCTTCCTGTTCACCGACGCTCCCATTGCCTCCCACGTGGTGGGCATGATCCTGAACGACCTTGCCAACGAGTTCGATCCCAACAACCCGAACTTCGGGGAAAAGTTCGCGCCTTCCTGGGTACCCATCGGGTTCTACGACTACCTGGGCAAGGAAATCACCCGGGTCTACTCCGACCAGTACGGCAATTTCAACGCCCTGCTGCCCGGCACCTACTCGGTGAACATCCCCAGTCCCAGCGGCGTGGCCCCCAACATGGTGGTGGCCTGCATGAACGACCCCGGCCCCATCCCCGATCCGGCCAACCCGGGCGAATTCATCGTCGACCCCTACTACAGTTCCCAGTACAGCCAGTGCTGCTACACCTTCCAGTACATGCCGGGGGCAACGACCTACCTGGATACTCCCGTGCTGCCCATCGCCGCGTTTGCCGGGCAGCGGCAGTTTCCCCTGGATTGTGAGTTCCCCGACAAGACCCCGGTCATCTCTTACGTCACCAACCCCAATTTGAACGGGGCCGGCGGCAGGAGGGGCGGCGGACCCTACATTCCCAACAAGAACGCCAACAACGGGGCCCAGCGACGGTTGCAGATCCGGTCCATGGGACCCACCCTCGTTCCCAACCCCGCCTACGACGGAACGGCCGGGAGCCCCAAGACCATTGTCCGGGATTTCGGCTTTGGAGGCACGAGAGGCACGGTCACTTTGGGCAATCGGACCCTGGACATTGTCCGGTGGAACAATCGGTTGATCGAGGTCGAGGTCCCTCGGGGCACCAACACCGGTCAACTCATGGTTACCCGGGGAGACAACCAGGTTCAAACGGTCTACGGCATCACCGTGACCATGGGGCCCCTTGCCCAGGGCAACACCGCCATGTGGGTGAATACCAAGAGCTCCATCCAGGCCGCTCTCGACCTGGCGAAACCGGGGGACCTGATCCTGGTGGAACCGGGGACCTACAACGAGTTGGTGGTCATGTACGAAGATGTGTACCTCCAGGGATACGGCGCCCCCTCGGTCCTCATCAATGCGGTGAAAAGGCCCGGTGAGAAACTCCAGGCCTGGAGAGACAAAGTCGCCTCCATCGTGACCGCCCCCGGCACCAATTACCTGCTGCCGGGACAGGTCTTGAACTTCGATCCCGCCAACAACGAGCCGGGCCTGCTCAATACCGCCGAAGGGCCGGGAATCCTGGTGCTGGCGGATCGGAGAAAGTGGACCCCCAGCCGGAAGCCGCGCATCGACGGGTTCGGCATCACGGGCTCCGACATCGGCGGAGCCATCGTGGTGAACGGCAACGCCCGGGCCCTCGAGATCAGCAACAACAAGCTCTTCAGCAACCATGGGTTGTATGCGGGCGGCATCCGTGTGGGTCATCCCGATCTCTTCGGCGCCGACGACACCCCCATCGACGCCAACAACTGGAACATGAAGGTCCATCACAATTTCATCACCCAAAACGGCTCCACGGCTCAGGACGGAGCGGGCGGCATCGGGCTCTTCTCCGGAAGCGCCGGGTATGAAGTTACCGAGAACTACGTGTGCGGAAACTTCGCCGTAGGCAGCGGGGGCGGCATCGGTCACCTGGGATTGAGCGCTCATCCCCAAAGGGCCAACCGAATTGCCGACAACAAGGTCCTGTTCAACCAGTGTTTCAACCAGGTGCCGGCCTCGGTGTCCGAAGGCGGTGGGATCTCCATCGCCGGGGTGGTTCCGCCTCCCAATGCGGCGGGCGGTTTGACGGCAGGGACGGGATCGGTCCTCATCGATTCCAACCGGATTCACGGGAACCTGGCGGGCTCGGGAGACGGCGGCGGGATTCGACTGGCCTACGTCAACGGCCAGGACGTGCTGAACAACCCCGGCAAACAGGACAACTGGTATACCGTCCAGGTGTTCAACAACATGATTTCCAACAACGTGTCCGGTCTGGCCGGCGGCGGGATCATCCTCAAGGACACCCTCAAGGCCGGCATCATCCACAACACCATTGTTCACAACGATACCACGGCTACGGCCGGAGAAGCCTTCCCGCGGGGAGTCCTCTTCCCGTCCTCGCGACATCCTGCGGGAGTAGTGTCCCGGGCCCACAGTCCTGAACTTCTGGCGCTCAACCGCAAGGGCTTCTCGGACCCGGAACTCAAGAATAACATCCTCTGGCGAAACCGCGCCTTCTTCTGGGACCCCAGCGTGACCAACGCCCAGGGGATCGCCGTGGGCGGGCTCCTCAACGGAAGTGCCTGGGACCTGGGAGTCCTGGGAAGAACCGCCACCCTGAACCCCAGAAACTGTCTGCTGACCAGCTTGCAGGGGATCCCGGCCGGAAACAACAACGTCACGGGAAATCCGCGGTTTGTCAGCACCTTCCCCAACGGCGCTTCCGGGTTGCCGGTGCAGCCGGAGAACACGGTGCCCTTGACGGCGGCGGCCGTGGATGAGGGCGGGAACTTCATCGATGTGCGCTTCGGGCCCCTGAGTCTCATCAATCCCGGGACCGGAGTTCCCTACGTGGACCTGCGCATCAATGCCAACAACTCCCCCGCCCTGGGAGCCGGGATCGGGAACGTGGTGAATACCTATCCGCCGTTGAGGTTCGACTACTTCAACAACAACCGGCCTTCCAACCGCCCGGATATCGGGGCGCACGAGCGCAACTGATTCCCGGTTCGAGCAAAGAACCATCGGCCCAACCGGGCCGACAACGATTGTGACCTTCCACCCGCCGCCCTGCGGCGGGTGGAACCAACAAGAGGAGTAAAACCATGAGAAAGCTGGAACTGGTCATGATCCCGCTCCTGGCGGTGTTCTTTCTCGGCCTGGGATCGGTGCCTTCGCAGGCGGCCCTCTTCGTGCAGTGCCCCGGCGACTGGGATGGAGACATGGTGCCCAACGAGTTTCTGCCCGATGGGGTGACCCCGAATCCCGACTACAATCCCAACGTCGTGTGCATGCACATCTCCGGCGGGGACGGGTATCTCAGGATGGCCGACGGCACCGACCTCTATGCCTTCGGCTTCGGAGAAGTGCCTCCCCCCAAGCAGGTTCCGTTGCGCAGGGTCATGAATCGGCAGTCCCTCAAGGCCCGGGCTCCCGCTCCCCACATCGAACTCCAGGAGGGTCAAGAGCTGTACCTGACCCTCACCAACGTCGGAATGACCATGAGACCGGATCTCTTCGATACCCACTCGGTTCACTGGCACGGGTATCCCAACGCGGCGCCCATGTTCGACGGTCTTCCCGAACCCTCCCCGACTCCCAACATGGGGGCCTCCTTCACCTACTACTACTACGCCGGGGTTCCCGGGACCTACTTCTACCACTGCCACGTGGAGGCCGCCGAGCATATGCAGATGGGCATGATCGGGACTCTGCACGTGCATCCTTCCCAGAACGGCACACCCATCACCTACGGGGGAAAGACCTTCACCAAGTTCGCCTATAACGACGGCGACGGGTCCACGGGCTATCACAAGGATTTTCACCTGCAGATCACGGCCTTCGACAGCAACTTTCACATCCAGCATGAGGCGGTACAGCCCCTGCCCTTCGCGGACATGCATGACAACTATCCCATGTTCAACGGCCGCGGCTATCCCGATACCATCAACCTCTCCAACAACAAAGTCACACCGGACAAGAAGATCCTGAACAAGAAAGGGTTCTGGGCACAGAGGGCCAATTCCCTTGTCACGGCAACCTCGGGACAGACGATTCTTCTTCGCATCGGAAACGTTTCCACCACCCACCTCTACACCATCACCACCACCCTGGGGGTTCCCATGAAAGTGGTGGGCCAGGGGGCCGCACAACGCAAGAGCCCGGCGGGAGTGGACGTGACCTATGAAGCCAACGTCCTGAATTTCGGGGGCGGGCAGGCCTACGACGTCCTCATCGACACCACGGGGGTTCCTCCGGGAACCTACTTCATCTACGCCTCGGACCTCACCAACCTGTCCAACGGGGATGAGGAGCGCGGCGGACTCATGACCGAAGTCGTGATCAACTAGGCGAAGACCCTATCATCGAGGAGTATCCCCATGAATCGATTCTCAATAACGAAAGGACTCCGGATTTTCGGCTGGATGACCGTCCTGCTCCTGGGCGCGAGCCTCACCGCCCAGGCCGCCATCGACGGCATCACGGGAACCAAGAACCCGGACGGAACGGTGGTTTTCAACCTGGTGGCCCGCAAGGGGAACATCTCCACCAGCGACGGGGACAGCTTTCAAATGTGGGGCTATGCCGTGGGGAACCGGGTCCAGTACCCCGGCCCGACCCTCATCGTAAGTCAGGGGGACCGGATCATGGTGCGGCTCAAAAACGCCCTTCCAGCCACGGCGGGAAACACCTCCATCACCTTTCCCGGCCACCAGGTTTCGGCTCGGGGCGGAGTGGCGGGGACCCTCACCCGGGAGGCCCCGCCCGACGGAGCCACCCAGGTGATCTATGAATTCACGGCGACGGAGCCGGGTACCTACCTGTATCGGAGCGGAACCCGGCCGGATCTCCAGGTGGAAATGGGCCTGGTGGGGGCCTTGATCGTGCGGCCCGGCGGCGGCCCGGACCCCGCCCACCATGCCTACAACCACGCGGATTCGTACTTCGACCAGGAATACCTTTACTTCATCACGGAAATGGATCCCTGGATTCACCGCCAGGTGGAGTTCACTCCCGCATCGGCCGTGGACACCACCAAGTATTTTCCCACCAATTGGTTCATCAACGGCAGAAACTGGCCCGACGTCATGAGCCCGGCCTTCGCCAAGTGGCTCCCCACCCAGCCTTACAACTGCGTGCTGAGAATGCACCCGGGACAAAAAATCCTGGTGCGGCTCGTGGGAGGGGGTCGAGACATTCATCCCATGCACCTTCACGGGAACAACTTCTGGGTCATTGCCGAGGACGGAAGGATGTTTTCGAGCAATCCCGGGGTGAGTGGAGCGGACCTGGCCTGGAGCGACGTGACTTACAAGATCGCCGCCGGAAGGACCGCCGACGCCATCTGGAGCTGGAACGCCGAAAAGCTCGGTTGGGACATCTACGGTCATGCCCCGGGGGACCCCATGGAGCCGGGTGAATACGCTCCGGACCACGGCAAGCCCTTTCCGGTGGTTCTGCCCACCCGGGATTCCATGACTTACGGTCCTTTCTACAGCGGCAGTCCCTTTCTGGGAGCGGGCGGAGACCTTCCTCCGGGAGATCCGGGCCTGAATGCCAATGCCGGGTATTTCTACATGTGGCATTCCCACACGGAAAAGGAGCTTACCAGCAACGACATCTGGCCGGGAGGTTTGGTGAGTTTCATGATCATTGAACACCCGAACGTTCCGATTCCTTAGAATCCGTCCTTGACGACGAAGGGAGGAAACCATGATGTACCGAAAAACCGGCAACAATCGAGTGCGGGGCTGGATCTTGGCCCTGTTTCTCCTGACCGTTTCGGCCCCGGCAGCCCACGCGGACATCACCTTCAACCTGAGGGCGGCCCCGGTGAACCTCACCATGGCCGACGGAGTAGTGGTCCCGGCCTGGGGATATGCCCTGGTGTCCACGAACGAAGACGGCACAACGACCCCGGGAGACGACGTGGTGAAGGTCCCGGGCCCCACCCTGGTGGTGCCCCCCGCCCAGAACCGGGTGACGGTAAGCCTCATTAACCAGCTTCCCGAGGAGACCTCCTTGCACATCCTCGGCCAGGTGCTCTCCAACAACTCCGGCCCCGTTTGGACCGAGGGACACACGACCGTGACCTACACCGGATCGAGACCGGCGGAGAACTACACGGCCCGGGTGCGATCCTTCAGCCACGAGACGGCGGGATCGGGCGGGGTCGGCAGCTACCGGTGGGATAACTTCCGACCGGGGACCTACCTTCTCTCGAGCGGCACCAACCCGGCCAAGCAGGTCCAGATGGGCCTCGTGCTCCCCATGGTGAAAGATGCGGCTCCCGGCCAGGCCTACACGGGGGTCGCCTACGACAAACAGCTGGTGGTGCTTTTCCACGAAATCGACCCGGTCATCCAGCGGGCCGTCGCCGATGGAAACTACGGGTACGGGAAAACCATTCCCAGCAGTTCCCACCGGGCTCCCAAGTATTCCCTCATCAACGGGAAATCGTACCCGGACGCGTCCCTGGATCCCATCAACGCGTCCATCAATCCCATCACCCCGGGACAAAAGATCCTGTTCCGGTTTGTGAGCGCATGCCTCGACACCCACATTCCCCAGTTCCTGGGAACTTACTTGAATGCCGTGGCCGAGGACGGAAATCCCTACGACTTTCCTCGAAGCCAGTACGCCTTCGAGCTCCCGGCGGGAAAGACCATTGACGCCATCTTTACCGCCACGGCGGGAAGGATTCCCATCATGGACGCCCGGCTCGACGTGACCAATGCAGGGGCCCCAACCCCGGGGGGAATGATCGCCTTTCTCGGGGTGACGGACACCGTGACCATCACCAAGGCGGTATACAACGCCGCGGGACAAAGCCTTGGCGTTTGGGCGACGTCCAACGCCCCCGGCGGCACGGCGGAGCTCTCGGCTTCCACCAGCACGGGGGGCACCCCGGCCGACCTGGGTCAGCTCATTTACAGGGCCAATTTCGGCGAGTACCGTGAGGTTTTCAGCGGGGTTGCCGCCAAGCCCGACAGCGTTACGCTCACCAGCAGCGCCGGAGGATCCGCCACGGTGGCGGTGCCCTAGGGGCAAACCATTACCGATCGACACGGGCAGGAGCTTCTCGCAGTAGTGGGGGCCCTTGCCCGCCCCATCTTGCCGTGCCGCCGACACGGACCGGAATCTCCTGCCCGTGTCGTCCGTTTCCATCCCGATCGTTTTCCGACCCGGGCGAAGGGTTTCCAAGAAAGCAGGAGCGTAGGAGATCCGGGAATGAAACGGGAAGGGTACACGGGCGGGTTGGCCGTGTTTAGGAAACCGTCCGTTCGAGCCTCTGCAATTCAGCCTGACGATCTTCCCTGCTCGATTCTCGCAATCTTTTCCCGCCAGCCCTGGGCCTCGATGGCCGCGTCGAGAATCCGCCCCCAGGTTGGAACCGTCGGGAAAGGCGACACCACCCCCCTCTACCGTCCCACCACCCGATAAATACCGTCTGCACCCCATTGAACCACGCCTATTTTTGTGGAATGTAGAAGGCGCAACGCGGACCGCAAGCCTGACCGACCTTCGCCGTCCGTCCTTCTCCGCCTCCATGGACTGGGGAGGGAAAAAGGAACATGCCCTGCCCGCCCCCAGCGGGTGAGAATCGTTCCCTTCGATTCGGGGGAGCAAGAGTTTCCGGCCCCCCGGTTCATAGCGCCAACAAGAGGAAAGAGAGGTACCCATGCAGACTCATGCCCCTTTGAATCTACGCGTCATGAAAGGAATCCCGGCTTTGCCGGTTTTGGCGGCAGTGTTTTATTGCTTCGTCTTCTGCCTGACCCTTGTCGCTCCCGCCAGTGCCGCCACCGAAAAGGACCTGGGCATTCAGATCGTTGCCCTGCGCATGACGGCCTCCGACCACTTCGTGGATTGTCGCTACCGGGTTGTGGATGCGGAGAAGGCCAAGCCCTTCATGGCCCGCAAGACCGAAGTCTCCCTCATCGACCAGGCCACGGGGAAGAAGTTGCCCGTATCCATGACACGACTGGGCAGCATGCGCTCCACTTCCACCAAGCCCCGGACCGACAAGGTGTACAACATTCTCTTTCGAAATCTCAACAAAACGGTCGTGAGCGGGAACCTTGTGACCCTGGTGTCCGGGGACGCCAAGGTGGAAAACCTTAAGGTCGAATGAGCGCAGGGCCTCGGCGTCGGCAGGAACCGCTTGGTTTAGGCGGGATTGTCAACTATGAAGAAATTGTTCGAGACGTTTTTTTCAGGCCCACCGCGCTATAAGGTTGCCGTGGCCGTGGTGTTGTCCTTCGTGGTGGGATTCGGAATTCGTTCCCTGGGGTCCCTGACCCACGGGGATCCGCTCGAGACGGCGCCGCCGGCACAGCGCCTTGCAGGCAAGCCCCACGTTCATCCCGGAGAGAAGAACGGGGTTCGGAGTTTTCTCTGTCCCATGATGTGCATCCCGCCCCGGGAAGCCTCGGGCCTCTGCCCCGTCTGCGGCATGGAACTGGTGCCTGCATCTTCCATGGAAGCGACGGGCAGCGGAACCTCCCTGAAGCTTTCCCCCGAAGCCGTTGCCCTGGCGGAACTGCAGACAGCGCCCGTCGAGCGAAAACACGTGTCGGCCCGGATTCGCCTCTACGGAAAGATCGAATACGACCCGGCCCATGTCAATTACGTCACCGCCTTTATGCCCGGAGTCATCGATCGGGTCTACGTGAAGAGGCCGGGCCAGTTTGTCCGGTGGGGAGCTCCTCTTTTCTCCATTTATTCCTCGGACCTGTACTACACCCAGCAGCAGCTGGTGGAAGCCATGAGGTTCGTCCCCAGCTTTCTGGCGTGGCAGGAAGGTCAGCCCTACATTGCCCGGGACGCCATGGTCCAGGAGCGAAAGGGCAAGGAGGACCCTCAGCACCGCTCCCCCGAGGTCGAGAAGGCCATGCAGACCGTCGAGGCCGTGCGCCACAAGCTCACCATCCTGGGCATGCCCAAGAGGGATATCGATGAACTGATGAAGGTCGGGGAGCCCAACGGGATCGCCACGGTTTACGCTCCCATGTACGGCCAGGTGGTCGAGGTGAACGCCACCGAGGGAAGCTACGTCAACACGGGAACCAGCCTCTTCACCCTGGCGGATCCCAAGTATGTTTGGGCCAGGCTGGATGCCTACGAAGTGGATTTTCCCTGGATTCGACTGGGGCAGAAGGTGAGCTTCCAGGTGGATGCCTACCCGGGAGAGACCTTCGAGGGGGATATCGTCAATATCAACCCCGCGTTCAAGACCAAGACCCGAACCTTCGAAATCGGGGTGATCCTGCCCGACACGGGGGGACGCCTCAAGTCCGGCATGCTGGTTCGTTCCATCGTTCACGCCGAGGTGACGGCGGAAGGTCGAGTGGCCGGGGACGAGCCCCATCGGCCGGAAAACGCTCCCCTGGTCATTCCCGCATCCGCTCCCCTCATCACGGGAAAGCGGGCGGTGGCCTACGTGGCGGTTCCCGGGGAGCCGGGCGCCTTCGAGGGCCGAGAGATCCTGCTGGGCCCTAAGACCCGGGACCATTACGTGGTCCTTGACGGCCTCGAGGAGGGCGAACAGGTGGTGGTCAACGGGAGTTTCAAGGTCGACAGCGCCGTACAGATCCTGGCCCGAACGAGCATGATGAGCCTCGAGGGGGGCCATACGGCCTTGAACTACCAGCCTTCGGGCGGTTCCCAGGCCCTGCACGACGAATACTGGTCCCAGAGAACCAAGAGCCGCCTGCGGACCGGGGCCGAATCCGAGACTTCCCTCCAGGACCTGAAAGCCGCCGGGGAAGGAAGCGATGTGGGCCATGGGGAAGGCAGGCATCCCTCCCGCGCCAAAATCCAGCGAAGAAGGCCGGGGACCTATGGAGATACGACTCAACCCACTCCCGCTCCCCGCAGTCCCTGGTAGTGTCATGCCCGCTTCCGTCCTGTTGAGGTCGTCCCATGGATGACCGAGGTCCCCCGACCCAACCCCCTGCTTGCTCCTCCTGGATCCATCGAGTCATCTGGTTTTGCCTCGAAAGGAAGATCCTCGTTCTCCTATTCACGCTGTTCGTGATCGTGGGCGGGATCGTGGTCGCTCCCTTCGACTGGAAGCTTCGGGGCATTCCCCGGTACCCCGTCCCCGTGGACGCCATTCCCGACATCAGCGAAAATCAGCAGATCGTCTATACCGAGTGGCCCGGCCGCTCTCCCCGGGACATCCAGGACCAGGTGACCTATCCCCTGACCGCCTCCCTGCTGGGGCTCCCGGGAGTCAAGGCCGTGCGGGGATATTCCTACTTCGGGTTTTCCAACGTTTACGTGATCTTTAAGGAAGACATCGAGTTCTACTGGTCCCGCTCCCGGCTCCTGGAGAAGTTGAGCAGCCTTCCTCCGAACACCCTGCCCAAGGGAGTGCAGCCGACCCTGGGGCCCGATGCCACAGCCCTGGGCCAGGTGATGTGGTACACCCTCGAGGGCCGGGGTCCGTCCGGAAAGCCCGCGGGGGGATGGGACCTGGACGAGCTGAGGACCCTCCAGGACTGGTACGTTCGCTTCGGGCTGCTCTCCGCGGAAGGGGTCTCGGAAGTGGCCTCCGTGGGCGGCTATGTCCGCGAATACCAGATCGACGTGGACCCCAACCTCATGCGAATCTTCGACGTCAAGTTGGAAGACGTGGTGGCGGCGGCCAACCGTTCCAATCTCGACGTGGGAGCCGCCGGCATCGAGATCAACAAGGTCGAGTACATCGTCCGGGGCGTGGGTTTCGTGAAGGGGCCGACGGACCTGGAAAACGCCCTCATCAAGGTGACCGACGACGTTCCGGTATTCATCCGCAACGTGGCCTACGTTCATTACGGGCCCGCCCAAAGGGGCGGCGCCCTGGACAACGGGGGCGCCGAGGCCGTGGGCGGGGTCGTGACGGCCCGCCGGGGGGCCAATCCCCTCGAGACTTTGAACAACGTTAAGGAGAAGATCCGGGAGATCTCGGCGGGACTTCCCTCAAAGGTCCTCGCCGACGGGACGGTGAGCCGGGTCGAGATCGTGCCTTTCTACGATCGAAGCGGCCTCATCTACGAGACCCTGGGAACCCTGAGCGACGCCGTCGTTCAAGAAACCCTCACGGCCATTGTGGTCATCCTCCTGGTGATCCTGCACCTGGAAAGCAGCCTTCTCATCTCGTCGGTCCTGCCCCTGGCGGTGCTCCTCAGCTTCCTGGGCATGAAGCTTTTCGGAGTGGACGCCAACATTGTGTCCCTGGCGGGAATCGCCATCGCCATCGGCACCCTGGACGACATGGGCATCGTGATCTGCGAGAACATCCTGAAACATCTGCAGGCGGCGGATCCCGGGGAAAGCCGCATCCGGGTGATCTTCCGGGGGGCCAGCGAGGTGGGAGGAGCGGTGTTGGCGGCGGCCGCCGCCACGATCATCAGCTTTCTGCCCGTCTTTGCCCTGGATGGGGCCGAAGGGAAGCTCTTCAAACCCCTGGCCTGGACCAAGACCTTTGCCCTCCTGGGTTCCGCCGTGGTGGCCGTGACCGTCATTCCCGCCATGGCTCACCTCCTGTTCTTCCGAGAACGGGACAAGAAGGCATCCGGCCGGGTTTTATCCGCCATCTTGATCCCGGCGGGAATCCTTCTCATGGCGTTCGTCCATGGATGGCTGGGAGGCTTCGTTCTCCTGGTCGGCCTTTACAAGACGTTTCTCCGCTGGATTCCCGAGGCCTGGAAGAGCAGGCTCAAGGGGGCGGGCAGTATCCTGGCGGCCGCCTTGGTGGCCCTGCTCCTCACCCGGGACTGGCTTCCCTTCGGACCGGAGAAGGGACTGTTCCTCAATTTCCTGTTCGTGGCGTTCCTCATCGGCGGCCTTCTGAGCTCGTTTCTGCTCCTCATGCATTACTATCGGCCGATTCTCGGGTGGTGCCTGGCCCATAAAGGCCCCTTCCTCCTGTTGCCCGCCGCCATGCTGCTCCTCGGGGCCACCATCTGGCTGGGCTTTCCCACGGTTTTTGGGTGGCTTCCCTCATTCCTGAAACAGACGGCCCCCCTTGTTTATGTCGCTCACAAGTTTCCCGGCATGGGGGAGGAGTTCATGCCCCCCCTGGACGAGGGGTCTTTCCTCTACATGCCCATCACCATGCCTCACGCGTCCATCGGGGAAGGCCTGGACATCATTCAGAAGCAGGACAAGCGAATCCGGGCCATTGCGGAGGTGGAGTCGGTGGTGGGGAAACTGGGACGGGCCGAAAGTCCCCTGGATCCGGCCCCGGCATCCATGATCGAAACGCTCATCCAGTATCGACCCCAGTACCTGTCGGACCGGGACGGCAGGCCCCTGACTTTCCGGTACTCCTCCCGGGAAAACGACTATCATCGGGACATCGAGGGAAACCCCGTGAACGCGCCGGACGGAATGCCTTACGTGGTTCGGGGACGGTTCCTGCGGGATTCCGCCAACGGGCTCCTTCCGGACCCCTACGGAAAGCCTTTCCGGCTCTGGCGTCCCCCTTTGGATCCGACTTTGAACCCCGGTCGCCGGGCCTGGAAGGGAATTCGGAATCCCGACGACCTCTGGGACGCCATCACGGCCGCCGCGAACATTCCCGGCTCCACCCAGGCACCCAAGCTCCAGCCCATTTCCGCCCGGCTGGTCATGCTCCAGAGCGGCATACGGGCCTCCATGGGAGTGCGGGTCAAGGGTCCGGACCTCCCGTCCATCGAGAACGCCTGCGCTCAAATCGAACGCTACCTTCGAGAAGTTCCTTCCATCGAGCCCAAGTCGGTCATTGGGGACAAGATCATCGGAAAGCCGTACCTCGAAATCCGAATGGACCGGGAAGCTTTGGCCCAGTACGAAATCGACCTCGAGCAGGCACAGAGGGTCATTTCCGTTGCCGTCGGAGGCGACCGAATCATGACCACGGTGGAGGGACGGGAGAGGTTTCCCGTGCGGGTCCGCTACCTGAGAGAGTTGCGGGACGACTTCGAATCCATCGGCAAAATCCTGGTCCCGTCGGCCAACGGGAGCCAGATTCCTCTCATGCAGCTGGCGGACATCCGGTACGTGCGGGGGCCCGAGGTCATCAGGACCGAGGACACCTACCTGGTGGGCTACGTATTGTTTGACAAGAAACCGGGAATCGCAGAGGTGGAAGCCGTCGAGCACGCCCGGGATTACCTGAATTTCAAGGTCGAGAGCGCAGAGCTGCAGATCCCCAAGGGAGTCGGCTTTTCCTTCACGGGCAGCTATGAAAACCAGGTCCGATCCGAGAATAGGCTCCGGGTCATCCTTCCCCTGGTCTTTGCCGTTCTCTTCGTGATCTTCTACCTGCAGTTCAAATCCGTGGGCACGGCCCTGCTGATTTTCACCTGCATTCCCGTGGCTTGGGCGGGCGGGTTCATCCTGCTGTGGCTGTACGGGCAGCCCTGGTTCCTAAATTTCGAACTGCTGGGAACGAACCTGCGGGAGGTCTTCCGGGTTCATCCCATCTTTTTGAGCGTGGCGGTCTGGGTGGGTTTCCTGGCCTTGTTCGGCATCGCCGCCGACGACAACATCGTCATGGCCACCTACCTCGAGGAGCGGTTTGCGGGGCGGTCCTTTTCGAGCATCCGGGAGATCCGGGAAACCACCATCGAAGCGTGCCGAAAGCGAATCCGGCCCTGTCTCATGACCACGGCGACAACCATCCTGGCCCTTCTCCCGGTCCTGACCTCCTCGGGCCGCGGATCGGACATCATGCTTCCCATGGCCGTTCCTTCCTTCGGGGGACTCACCTTTGAAGTGGTGACCATGCTGGTGGCCCCGGTCCTGTACTGCGCGGGCAAGGAATTCCAGTTCCGGCGGAAGCTTTCCCGGGAATTCATCCCCCCGGGCGCTCGATGAGCGATCTTACTGGAGACAGCGATCGGTTCCCAGCTTGTAGAGCCAGTTGAGGTTCCGTAGGATCACGGGTCGGTAGCCTTTCTTCTCGAGAAAGTTCTCGGGGCATTGGGGCTGGATGTCGTTCACGATCTTGAGAAACGACTTGGCGTGGTCGGCCGTGGAACAAGCGTCCCCCTGGATGGAATAGAACCTCGCCTGGAGAAATTCCTTGCGAAGCTCCGCCAGCATGGATAGACAGCGCTGCTCTTGATTGTTATCGGCCCACTTGATACCCGGGGGACCCTCTTCCCGGGGTTCCCGGAGTTCCGCCCCGGCCTGTTTCATGTCCGTATTGGGCGGCGCGGATTCCCCCGAAGCTTTCCCCGGCTCCTCCTTGGGAGTTTCTCCCGGGGCCGCAGGGGTGGCGGGCTCGGATTTCTCGGATTCCGCTTTCTTTCCGGGTTCCGAAGCAGGGGGGCTCGATGCCTTCCGTTCCTGCCTTGGCCCCAGTTTGAAGGATTGGGCCCCGGCCTGCCGGTTCTCGATGCCCCACGCCAAAACCACGACGATCAGGATGAAGGATAGAACCGTTTTCACGGCGGCAACCTTCCCGTTCATTTTCTCCCTCCAGTCCAGAGTGCCACTGGGACTCTTTCCCGCGGAACACACTCGATCACGATGAAATCTCTCGTCGGAGATCCAGCACAAGCCTTGCCGTGCGACGGGCCACGCCCGGTTCGCCCAGCTGGTGTTGAATGGCCTCGAGTTCCCGGCGCTGAGCCTCCAGCCGGGCCGGGTCGTCCAGGAAGCTCGCGGCTTCGGCGGCGATGAGATCCGGCCTTGCCCGGTCCTGGATGAACTCGGGCACAATCATTTTTCCCGCAATGAGGTTGGGCAGGCCCGCCCAGGGGACTCGAACGAGATGCTTTCCCGCGTTGAAGGTGAGGTTGGATACCCGATAGAAGAGGATGAGGGGAGTACCCAGGATCGCCGTCTCGAGGGTTACGGTGCCCGAGGCGGCAAGGACCAGGTCGCAGGCCCGAATGACTCCGTAGGTATCCCCGGAAACGACTCGAAGGGGCAGGGAGGCTTCCGAGGCCCGCTCTTCGATCTCTTCCCGGTGGAGGCCGGGGGCTACGGGAAGCAGGAAAAGGATGTGGGGAAACCGTTGTCGAAGCAGGGCCGCGGTTTCGAGGAGGATGGGAAGCAGAGATCGGATTTCGCTGCGTCGGCTTCCCGGCAGCAGTCCCACCACCGGCCCCGCCTCGCCGGTCCGGTAGCGTTCCTGCGCCCGGGATCGGGATGGAGCGTGGGCCAGGACGTCCAGGAGCGGGTGACCCACGTAATGGACCTTGAAACCGTGTCGGCGGTAGAACTCTTCTTCGAAAGGAAGAATCACCGCCATGCGGTCCACCAGTCGACGGATGGTGCGAACCCGCCCCGTTCTCCAGCCCCACACCTGGGGACTGATGTAGTAGAAGACGCGAAGTCCCCGGCGCCGGGCCAATCGAGCCAGGAGAAGGTTGAAGTCGGGAAAGTCGATGATGACCAC
>JARKQW010000366.1 GCA_029974695.1 Syntrophobacteraceae bacterium
TTCCCCGAGGAGGAAGTTGCCGGGGGATTCCCATGAAAGATGCCCGCCTGCCGCTTACGGCTTGCCCGGCGACCTTTTTCGTGATGCGGGGCGGACGGTGGGATGAACTGCCGGGTTCGGATACGAAGATTTCGGGGAGACTCTCATGTAAGGAGAAACCCGTTGGGACCGGGGACTCGTGTCGGGACGGCGAAACGTCAGGGACGTCGTTGATAGAAGCTGTATTCCTTGCCGCAATGAACGCACTTCAAAGTGCAGCGGTCGCCCGTGTCGGAAGTAATCTTGGTCCTGTATCCGCAAATGTCACACCTTTTTGCCACGGTGAACCCCTTGAGAGTCTTCTCCTGCTTGTCCATGGTCCTGTCCCTGCCGACCCCCGGAATCCAGGGCCGTTTTCCCAGCTCAAAAACCTCCGCCGCTTCCCTCGGGTTCAGCGGACAGATGCCCCCTTTTTCCTCGTCGATCCTCACGGTGCAACAGCCCCCCTTCGGGATGCAGGAGGATAAAGGTCCCACTCGAAATGCTCTGATG
Organism: Syntrophobacteraceae bacterium; assembly: GCA_029974695.1. Taxonomy (GTDB): domain Bacteria; phylum Desulfobacterota; class Syntrophobacteria; order Syntrophobacterales; family Syntrophobacteraceae; genus JAGPLX01. The sequence goes on from JARKQW010000366.1 coordinate 532, forward strand.
CGGCCGGCCGATTCTTTCAGATTCCTTCACCCTGTGCGCCCCGATGAAGGCTGAAAGGAAGAAAACCGTAGTGCAGAATCGTACGGACTCATTCTACTTCCAAAACGCGATCATGGAAAGAAAAATTCCCTGCCCCCGCCCCCCGGGGGCCTGTGGATTGACAAAACAGGGCAAAAAGTTATGCTGTGAAAGCGCAACGATTCGGCACCAAGAGTAGAAGAAGGAGACCGAAGATGGCATCGTTCTACCGATTCTGTATGATCCTGGGACTCTTGTTCTTGGCAGCTGCGGCTCCCATGGAACGAAGCGAATCCCGTCAAGGGCAGGCGCTTACCCTCGAGCCGAGAAATACCAATGAAATGGGAGCGGTGGTCGGTCCTTCCTACACCACGCCCGGGGCTTACGGGGCTCATGATGCTCGAACCGGCGACCGAACCAGTCCGTATCCTCCCTACTTCCATCCCGACCAGGGCCGCTGAGAAAGGGCATCCCAGCCGTTTGGACCCGGACTTCTCTTCCCCCCTCCCCCTGTCCCCACCGGGGGAGGGGAACCCGGAGGGCCTGACCCGGCTCTTGAATCCCGCTCCCGGGGGTGAGAATCGGTTTGATTTCGCTCCATGGGAGCTCGTATAATGGAGGGCGTCGGGCTTTCGTCCCACACTGCATCGGCCTCTCGTTCGGGTTGTTTCCGCGCGCCAGGGAGAAGGTTTCCCGGGATGCTTTGTCGCATGAGGAAAGGAAGGAGTCATGGAGCAGACGCCACTCCTCTTCACGCCCATCCGCATCAAGGGATTGTATCTTAAGAACCGCATCACCCGTGCCCCCATGTACGTGGGGTACGGCAATCCCGACGGGACGGTCAGCGAGCTTCTCCTGGAACACTATCGCCTCCTGGCGGCATCCGGCGTTTCCATGGTGGTGGTGGAAAACGCCGCCGTGGATTTCCTGGGGCTGGGCGCTCCTTACATGCTTCGGGTCGACCACGACCGGTACATTCCCGGTCTCGCCAAACTGGCCGAAACCATCCGTGCCCAAGGGGCTTACGCCCTTCTGCAAATCAATCATGCCGGTCGATTTGCGTTCACCGCCGAAAGGCTGGCGCCTTCCTCCCTGCAAATCGGGGATGTGGTCCCCCGGGAAATGAGCGAGGCCGACATCGATCGGACGGTGGACGCTTTTGCCTCGGCGGCCCGCAGGGTCAAGGAAGCCGGGTTTGACGGAGTGGAAATTCACGGGGGGGCGGGCTATCTTTTGGCCCAATTCCTTTCTCCCCGCACCAATCGTCGCTCGGATCACTACGGGGGGTCCCTGGAAAACCGCATGCGGTTTCCCCTGAGAGTGGTGGATGCGGTTCTTGACGCCGTGGGAAAGGACTATTGTGTAGGCAGCCGCTTCATGGCCGATGAATGGCTCCCGGAACTGAGGCTGTCCTTCTCCCTGTTCAAGATGCTCAAGAGAAAGTACCGGTTCCTCTCCGACGAACTCCCCGGCCAGGCCCTCCGAACGGACGAAACCAGCATCTATGCCCGGGAGCTCGAAAAGAAGGAGATCGCATACCTTTCGGTGATGGCGGGCACCCTGGACTGCTTCTTTCTCCTTCAGTACCTCGAACAGGAAAAGAAGGAAGCCTACATGACTCATTTTGCCGAGGCCATCAAGAAGGCGGTTCCCAACACCCCCATCATCACGGCCGGAAGAATTCAGTCCCCTCAAACCGGCGAGGAGATCCTCCAAAAAGGCAAGGCGGACCTCATAGGGCTGGCGAGAGTGCTTTTCGCGGATCCCCTCTGGCCCCAAAAGGCGGCGGGCATCATTCAGGATCCCATCCGTCGCTGCGAGCCCAGCTGTTCCGTGTGCACCCAGAGGGCCCTGTACGGCAGGCCCGCCTTCTGCTCCCAGTGGGATTTCGACCGACGGGACCAATTCCTGGCCCGTGTGAGCGAAATGGAGGCCTTTCTCACCAAGCTCGAGGAGCGAGACGAGATCTAGGGGGCGTGTCCGCCCGGATGCGCTCCTGCTCTTTCCTGCTCTTTCCCTCCCGTCACACATTCTCTATGGCGCGTTCATCCCCCGGGATGCATGACGCTCCCGGTCAAAAGGAGTCAGCCATGCACGGCTTTTACGGTCGTATTCTTGCCGTGGATTTGAGCCGGGAGACCTCTACGGTGGAACCGGTTCCCGAGGAGGTGCTCCGGGAATGCCTGGGAGGCAAGGGGCTTGCCACCCGGCTGCTGATGGAAAGAAATCCTCCCGGCGCGGACCCTTTTTCCGCGGAAAACCACCTCATCATCGCCACCGGGCCCTGCTGCCAAAGCCCGGTATGGGGGGCCAGCCGATACGGAGTCTATACCAAGTCGCCTTTGACCCGCCTTTACGTGGAATCCTACTCGGGAGGGAAGGTCCCCGAAGCCGTGGATTCGACCGGGTTTGACGCCGTTGTCTTCACGGGCAGGGCCGCCCGCCCCACCATCGTGTCGGTGGATCCCCGGGGAGCGCGGTTTCACGAGGCGGGAGACCTCTGGGGGGCCGACACCTTTCGTACCGAGGCGGAAGCCCGGGCCCGGTTTGCTCCCAACAAGGCCGGGTACCGGAAACCGGGGGCCCTGGTCATCGGCCCCGCGGGAGAAAAACTCCTGCGATTCGCCCTCATCGAAAACGACAAGTGGAGGTCCGCAGGTCGTGGGGGAGTCGGGGCCGTCATGGGCTCCAAGCAGTTGAAGGCGGTGGTTTTCCAGGGAGACCGCCGCAGGGAGCCGGCCCAACCCGGGGCCCTGGCTCAATACGGCAAGGCCTTCTCGAAAACCGCCCGGGACAACGCCGGAGTGAAAGCCTACCGGGCGTTGGGCACCACAATGATGGTGAAGATCCTAAACGAAGCCCAAGCGTTCCCGTCCAAATACTGGACGGAGGGGAGCTGCGAGCACTGGGAAAAGATCAGCGGGCAGACCTTCCACCGGGAGCACCAGGTTCGCCCCCATGCGTGCGCCGGGTGCCTCATGGCGTGCGGGCGGCTGGCGACCATTCAAAAGGGGCGCCGCAAGGGGCTGGTCATCGAGGGCCCCGAATACGAAACCATCTATGCTTTCGGGGGCCTGTGCATGATCGAAGAGATCGAAGAGATCGCCTACCTCCACGATCTCTGCGACCGCATGGGCATGGACACCATCACGGCCGGAAACCTTTGCGCCTTCACCATCGAAGCCGTGCGCCGGGGAAAGGTCCGCTACGAGATCGATTACGGCCAACCGGACCAAATCGCGCGGCTCCTGGTGCAAATCGCCAACCGGGAAGGGATCGGGGACGTCTTGGCCGAAGGGATCGCCCACGCGGCCCGGCAGTGGGACCTCGAGGACCTGGCGGTGCACGTCAAAGGCATGGAACCCGCGGGATACGATCCCCGCACCCTCAAAGGGATGGGACTGGCCTACGGGACTTCCGACCGGGGCGCCTGCCACCTGCGAACCACGTTCTACAAGCCCGAGCTGGCGGGACTCATTCCCCGGGACGCCGTCGAGGGAAAGGCCCGGATGCTCATCGACTACGAGGATCGCCTCACCATTTTCGACACCCTGATCCTTTGCCGTTTTTACCGGGATCTCTACCCCTGGGAGGAACTGGAAAAGGTCGTCGGCATGGTGACGGGACTTCCGTCCTCGAGGGAAGACCTGGGAAAGATCGCATCCAACATCGCCGACATGACCCGCCGTTTCAACCTTCGGGAAGGCCTCGATCCCGAGCAGGACCGCCTGCCCCGCCGGCTTCACCGGGAAGCTCTCCCCACCGGCCAGGCCCTCACCGCCGGGGAGATGGAAACCATGCTCCGGGATTACTACCGCATCCGCGGCTGGAGCGAGGACGGCGTGCCCCGGGACTGAGAGACGAGGTCGGGACCCGACCGGGACGTCACGGAGCCTCGGGTTTCCGGGAGTCGACGGGACGCTGCATAGGGTGCATCGAGCTTCCCCGATCCTGCTCCGCTCTTCGATCCTGTCGACCGGTCACCCACGGTTTCCCTGCTCCCCATCCCCTCCGTTGCCGGACTCCGTTGGGGAGACCGTGCGCCAGGCGGCGGCCGCCCCGTGGATTCCGGTTTGCATCCCCCCGGGGCATGGGGGTATCCTGGACGGAAACCCGAGGGCGAGGAGCGTTCCATGGCTGATCCCGCAAAAAAGAAAGCTGCCTACCAGGACCTGTTTTCCATTCCCGAGAACATGACCGGAGAGATCCTCGGCGGGGAACTCATCATCACGCCGAGACCCTCGGCCCGGCATGCCCTGGCGGCCTCGGTCCTGGGAGGCAGGCTGCTGCCTCCGTTTCAGTTTGGAGAAGGAGGCGGGCCCGGGGGTTGGGTCATCCTTCATGAACCCGAAGTCCTGCTGGGTGAGGACCTCCCGGTGCCGGACCTGGCCGGGTGGCGAAAGGAGCGGTTTCCCGGCATGCCCGCCGAGAACTGGTTTTCGGTTGCGCCGGACTGGGTCTGCGAGATTCTCTCCCCGGGCACGGTCGGCAAGGACCGGGCCCGGAAAATGCCGGTCTACGCCCGTCACGCCGTGAAGCATCTCTGGATCATCGATCCGGCCGTCAAGACCCTGGAGGTTTTCCGGCTGGAATCGGGAAAATGGCTGCTGATCGAGACCGTTGCCGAAAACGCCCGGGTCCGGGCGGAACCCTTCGTGGAACTGGAGCTGGATTTGGACAGCCTTTGGTGGGATTAGGTCTTCCTCCGGGAAGGCGGGCCCGGCTGTGCCGTCCTTCACCCCCCTCCGGCTGCCGTGGGGCCGGCGTATGAAGTAGGGGAAAGCGCCCCGGAGCCGTGAACCGTTAGCCGGGAGCCGGTACCTCAAAGATTCCGGTCCCGGGCCTTTTCAGGGATGGGCTCCCCCTGCATCTGGTGTCCCCTCAGGTGGACAACCTCCGTTCCTTGTGGTACCCTGCCGTCACCAAAAAATCCCTGGTAACCTCAAATATGCGGCAGAATCCGGTCTGGTCATCCGGAGGGGGACTCCCGCCTGAAACGACGTGACCGCACCCAGGGGCCTTCCCCGATGCCGGTTGTGTCCCATTGCTTTGGAATTGCTCGTAAGAGCACGGGAGCCCGTGTCCTCACGGATCACCGAGGCTCGATCTTTGCCGTTTCCAGGCTCAGAGCCGGATTGTGGTGTGTTGGCGCCCCCCATAAAAGGCACGATAGCCATGCCATGTCAGAGCCATTATGCTCACAGCCTTGCCGAAAGACCGCCCTCAGAGTGGCAGCCCCTCGAGGAACACCTCAGGAATGTCGCCGAAAGAGCGGGGCAATTTGCCGCCTCCTTTGGAGCTTGCGAATGGGGCATCCATGCCGGGTGGCTGCATGATGTTGGGAAATATTCTCTCGCGTTTCAAGAGTACCTAAAAACCCAGAATAATGTGGACGCGAGCATCGAAAACGCACCCGGGCGGGTGGATCATTCCAGTGCGGGCGCCCAATACGCCGCTCGCATGCCGAACCTGTTGGGCCATCTGTTAGCCTACGTGATTGCAGGTCATCATTCGGGGTTGCTGGATGGTCGTTCCACAGGGAGTTGCCAGGAGAAGCGTCTGGAAAAGAGTCTATCACCATGGGAACACGGTCTCAAGGTCTTGCCGGAACTTCCGAAGCTCGAGGGGCCTGATTTCTTGCGAATCGCGCTGTCCAGGAAGGATGCATTCTCCGTAGCGTTCTTCGTGCGAATGGTTTTTTCGTGTCTTGTGGACGCCGATTTTCTGGACACCGAAAGGTTCATGAATCCCGACCAGGCAGCCTGGCGGAAGGGATGGCCGAACACCGTCCTAAAACACATGGAGGACGCTCTGACCGATTATATTGGGAGACTCGATCCCCGGGGTAATCCCGTCGACAGGCAACGGACCCTGGTCCGGAATGCGTGCCTGCATGCAGCGGAGAGGCAGCCGGGATTGTTTTCGCTGTCGGTCCCCACGGGTGGGGGCAAAACGTTGGCTTCACTCGCTTTTGCGTTACGTCACGCCATCATCAACGGACTACAACGGGTCGTGTATGTCGTCCCCTTGATGAGCATCATCGAGCAAAACGCGCAGGTTTTTCGTCGTGCGATGAAACCCTTGGCTGACGGACTAGGTCGAGACCCGGTGGTTGAACATCATAGCAACCTGGATCCCGACAACGAGACCACGATGAGCCGGCTGGCGGCCGAGAATTGGGATGCACCCCTGGTGGTCACCACTTCCGTGCAGTTCTATGAATCCCTGTTTGCCAACAGGACATCCCGCTGTCGAAAACTGCACCGGCTGGCTCGGTCGGTGATCATCCTGGACGAAGCCCAAACACTGCCCGTCGAGTACCTGAAGCCGTGTCTGCGTGCTTTACAGGAGTTGACCGACAATTACCGGGCAACCGTTCTGCTCTGCACTGCCACTCAACCCGAGATCCAAAGAACCAAGGACTTTGAGATCGGTCTCAGGAAACCGCATGAAATCATTCCGGACCCCGTTCGACTTTACAGGGAGTTGGAACGAGTCCGGGTCGAGAACCTTGGGGGCCAAAAGGATGAAGAGCTGTCCAATCGCCTCATGACAGAGCCAAGAGTCTTGTGTATCGTGAACACAAGGAGTCATGCGGCTAGATTGTTCCAAGCCATCGGAAGTGCCGAAGGCCATTTCCATCTCAGTGGAAATATGTGTGCCGCGCACAGATCGGAAAAACTCGAAAGACTTCGAAAAAACCTGGAAGAGAATCGAGTGTGCCGGGTGATCAGCACCCAGGTGATCGAGGCCGGGGTCGATGTGGATTTCCCCGTGGTTTATCGTGCCCTGGCCGGGATCGACTCCATAGCCCAAGCAGCAGGCCGCTGCAATCGAAACGGCAAATTGCCCGGAGTGGGGAGGACCTACATCTTCCGATCGGAACACACCAAGTCCGAAAGATTCATTGCCGACACGATTCAGTGTGCCGGCCAGATCCTCTCCGGTCATGACAATCCGTTGGATCTCAAGGCCGTCGAACACTACTTCAAACTGTATTACTGGGATCAGAGGGACCGTTGGGACGAGAAGAAGATCATGGATGAGTTTTCTCTCCACAATGACCGGAGTTTTCCTTTTAACCTCGGGTTTGGACGGAGCGCCGGAAAATTCCGGCTCATTGATGAAGCGGCCTACCGGCCGGTGATCATCCCATGGGGTGAGGAAGGGCGACGCCTGTGCGAGCGCCTGCGCGCCATGCCTGCTCCCACTACCGAGGTTCTTCGCAGGCTGCAGCCCTTCCTTGTTCAGGTCCCTCCCGGCCTATGGCAAAAGCACGTGGGGACGAACATTCAACTGATCCACGATGGGATTGCGGTACTGGTGAGCCCCGAACTTCATTATTCCGACGATATCGGCTTGGTCCTGGATGCCCGGGAACCGGCGGGGGTATTCGTCTAGAAAGGGAGGTGTGATGTGGCATACGGGGTGAAGTTGCTGGTCTGGGGTGAGTTTGCATCGTTCAATCGCCCCGAGATGAAGGTCGAACGGGTTAGCTATGAGGTTATCACGCCGAGTGCGGCCCGGGGGATTCTCGAGGCCATTTACTGGAAGCCGGAAATGCGCTGGGTGGTGGACAGATTGCGGGTCTTGAACCCGATTCGTTTCACTCACATCCGCCGAAACGAGATTGACTGCAAAATCTCGGTACGAAGTGTCGTGTCCGGGCTGAAAGCCGGGTGCTGCAGCCTGGGGATTGCGGTGGAAGATCACCGCGAACAGAGAGCTGCCATGATTCTCAAGGATGTGTGTTACGGAATTGAAGCCCATGTGGAGGTGGTCAAACCGGAACTGAAGGGAGGGAAACCGATCGAGGCTCCGGAGGCCAAGCACCTTCGCCAGTTTAAAGAAAGAGCGCGAAAAGGGGCTTGTTACCATCACCCCTATCTGGGGACTCGTGAGTTTCCGGCAGACTTCTCGCTGGTCGAGGAATTTCCTGCCTGTCATGAATCTCTGCGAGGTGAGCGTGATTTGGGGTACATGCTGCACGACATTGTGTTCACCCCGAATCCAAAGGGAAGAATTGTCGAAACCAACCAGGGGCGTCGCCTGCAGGCTCAGCCCCGATTTTTCCCCGCCAAAATGCAGGACGGCGCCATCGAGGTGCCGCCCTTGGTGTCGGAGGAGGCCTGATGCGATGATTCTTCAATCCCTGTACGATTTGTACGATCGACTTGTCCGCGACCCGGAATATGGGATTTCCCAGCCGGGGTACAGCCTCCAGAGGATCTCATTCCGGCTTGTGATCAAGAACGACGGGACGCTGCACGGAATAGAAGACCTTCGCGATGGGAATACCGGGAAACCTCGCCTGATGATCGTGCCCGGGGGCGACAAGCCAACCGGGAAGGTGACGGAACACTCCGTTCACCGTAAGGTGCAGTTCTTGCGCAATGATCTCCCTTTTCTCGTGGGAGCCATGGCGGGAAACGACAAGGAAGCCGGTCTTTCACCGGCAACAAGGGAATTTGAAGCCTTCAAGAAATATCACCTTGAGGTTGAGTCCGAAATCAGCGATCCGGACTATGGGGCGTTCTGCAATTTCCTCCGGACCTGGAGACCGGAGGAGGCTTTGGTTCATGAGGACTGGCGGGAATTTGCCGCCGGTCAGGGGGTAATCCAGTTATTGGGGAAAACGGAATACCTGCATGAGCGGCCACGAATACGCGCGTGGTGGGAGGGAAAACAGGAAGCAAAGACCAAAGACGGTGTATATGGTCAGTGCCTGATCACCTGCCAGTTCAAACCCATCGCAAGACTTCATGAACCCAAGATCAAAGGAGTCCGGGGAAGCCAGACGTCGGGTGCCCCGATCGTCGCATTCGACAAGGACAAATATGCCTTCGCCTCCTATGGCCGGGACGGGGAACAGGGCTTCAATGCTCCGATTTCCCAAGATGCCGCCTTCCGGTACACAACCGCTCTCAACGCTCTTCTGGTCGGTTCAAAAAGCGACAAGCACCGGTTTTCCCTGGCGGATACCACCGTGGTTTTCTGGACCAAGGAGCCCTCGGTCACCGAGGATATTTTTGCTCGGTTTGCGCTGCATGGCTCCATGGGAACAGGGCAAGAGGAGGTCCAGGACCAAAGCCTAAGGCAAAAAATTGAGTTCTTTTTCAAAGCCCTCCGCGAGGGGAGGGAAGCGTACTCGGAAATCGACGCTGCTCCCGATAGAACGCCTTTCTTCATTCTAGGGTTGACGGGACAGGCCAAGGGCCGGCTCGGTTTGCGGTTTTTCCATCGGAACACCGTCAGCGATCTTCTGGACAATCTGCGACGTCATTTCGCCGATATGGAAATCAGCCGCGAGTACGGGGAGGACACGAGACACCCCGATCCTGAATTCCCGGCCTTTTGGCAACTACTGGATGAAACTTGTCCTCGCAGAAACGGAAGGGCGGATCGCGACAAGATTCCGCCCATCCTGGCCGGACCTTTGTTGCGGGCCGTCATCACCGGCTCACAATACCCGGTGGGCCTTTTCACGGCCGTGATGCGCAGGGTCCATACAGAGAGAATGGTCAATTACATCCGTGCGAGCATCATCAAAGGATACCTGACGAGAAACCAGGGCAAGGAGGTCAGTATGGGTTTGGATGTGAATCGAAAAGACGCGGCCTACCGCTTGGGACGGCTTTTTGCCGCGCTGGAGAAAACCCAGGGCGACGCCTTGGGAACGCGGAATGCCACCATTCGCGACCGATTCTACAGCGCTGCTTCGGCCACGCCGGGGGCTGTCTTTCCCAGGCTGCTTCGGACCTATCAGCATCACCTGGCAAAAATGGAAAAAGGCAAGGTGGGGCGGGAAATACTGGTGCGGGAGATTCTCGAACCGCTAACGGATTTTCCCTCCCATTTGAACCTGTCGGATCAGGGACTTTTCGCCCTTGGCTACTACCACCAGATGAGGGATCTGTGGACCTCGAAGCAGGATCGAGAAAAAGATGAGGAAGGAGAGGAATCATGAAGCGGTATGACTTTGTGTATCTATTCGACGTCAAGGATGCCAATCCCAACGGAGACCCCGACGCCGGAAATCTGCCCCGGATCGATCCCGAAACCGGGGAGGGCCTCGTTACGGATGTCTGCCTGAAGAGGAAAATCCGCAATTATGTCGGTCTCAAACATCAGAACAGTCCCCCTCACGAAATCTATTTTACGGAAGGGGCGGTGCTAAACGCGACGCACAGGCGGGCTTACGAGGCCGTTGGGGAAAAGCCGGAACCGAAGAAACTGCCCAAAGATGTGGCGAAAGCAAAAGAAGTGACGGATTTCATGTGCCGCAACTTCTACGATATCCGTACTTTCGGAGCAGTCATGTCCACCGAGATCAACTGCGGCCAGGTGCGAGGTCCCGTTCAACTGTCCTTTGCGCGATCCATCCATCCCATCGTCGCCCTCGAGCATGCCATCACGAGAAGCTCCGTCACCAACGAAGCAGATAAGGAGAAAGAACGAACGATGGGGAGGAAATATACGGTGCCGTATGCGCTTTACCGGGCTCACGGCTTCGTCAATCCTTTCCTGGCAGAACCGCCAAAAGGCACGGGGTTCGGCGACGATGATTTGGATCTGCTCTGGGAATCTCTCATGAATGCTTTCCAGTTCGACCAATCGGCGGCTCGACCTGCAGGAAGCATGGCTGCCCGCAAGCTCGTCATTTTTGAACACGAGAGTCCTCTTGGGAGTGTGCCGTCACACGAGCTTTTTGACAGAATTCGCATCAAGCGCAAGGACGATTCCGGACCGGCCCGTGATTACGGAGACTATGTCCTGGAAATTGACGACGAAAATCTGCCCCTGGGTGTCCGGCTTATCACGAAGCCTTGATTTCAGATGCGTCCGCGCTCGCAGGCGGAGAAACATTAAAGCCCAAATAGGCCAGGAGGGGTCGCCCCATTCCATTGCCGCACCCGGCATGATTGGAAAATGCAGGCGGGAGATGGATGCACGAGTCTCACGAGGCCCCTATGCAAGAACCCGAAAACAGGCAGAAAGGTGGGGCCAAGAAGATCATCCCGCCCCACGGCGGCTACCGGGACTTGGTGTTCTGCCCGATGGTGGAAATTGTCCATGATGCCACAGTGGTATTCTGCAACCGTTCCCGGACTCACGAGCAGGTAGTCCGGGTGGTGCAAATCGGCTGACGGAACATCACAGAAGGCATCATGGTTACGCGCACTTATAAGAACATGCAACTGAAGCTGGTTAGGCCGGTCCGGGCGAGTCCCAAGGTTCTCCTGCAAGCCTATCGGGACTTCCTGCGGGAGCGCGGCCTTCCCCTCCGGGAAAAGGACTACCATGAAGCCGGGCCGGTCCCGGGGGGCGGTGGGAGGGATAAGTCGTACCCGTCCCCATGAGTTTTTCATCGAACCTCCGGCCCTGCCTGAAACTGTTGCCAACACCCCGGTTTGCCCGGGTCACCAGACCGATTCCCTGTTGGATCGGCAGCTTCGCTCGGGGGAGCGGGAGTTCCTGAAAGGCGGGGGATTCACGGAAAGGCTTTATCATGCGTTTTGAAAAACAAGGGCCAGGAATCCTCTGCCGCAGCACATCCGAAACCGCCGAGAATGGCCTCCGGAGACTCGGTGCACGGGTTCAAGTGCTTCGGATTAAGAAATGAGAGGCCGTGCGGGTGATACTTTCGGTGAGCCGTGAAGCCCATGGGGTCCTTCCGGACGGCCGGTACGGGAGCAACCGATGAAATACGCCGAAGACGACCTCCTGCCCCTTTCCGCCCTGCAGCACCTGGTGTTCTGTCGGCGGCAGTGCGCCCTGATCCACCTGGAGCAGGTGTGGGACGAAAACCTTTTCACCGCCGAGGGGCGAGTCATGCACGAGCGGGTGCACCAGGTGGGGGAGGAATCCCGGGGGAGCGTGAGGATCGTCCGAGGGCTGCCTCTTCGGTCTCTCCGGTTGGGGCTTGTCGGAAAAGCGGACGTGGTGGAATTCCATCGAGTGGAAAAAAATGTGTGGCGGCCTTTTCCCGTGGAACACAAGAGGGGAAAACCCAAGCCCGACGAGAGCGACAAGGTGCAACTCTGTGCCCAGGGGCTCTGCCTGGAAGAAATGTTGGGAATCGACGTTCCCACGGGGTCCGTCTTCTACGGGCGGACCCGGCACCGGCTGGATGTTTCGTTCGACTCGGACCTTCGAGGGGAAACCGAAAGAGTCGCCCGAGAACTCCATGCATTGATCGAGTCCGGCAACACACCCCCGCCGGTTTATACCAAAAAGTGCAGGACGTGCTCCCTCATGGACCGGTGCTTGCCGCGACTGCTCGACGGCAAACGGTCCGTTCGGGCTTACCTTTCGAAGGCGGTGGAGGAAGGATGAGAAAACACCTCAACACGCTGTTCGTGACGACCCAGGGCGCCTACCTCAGCAAGGAAGGGGAAACGGTGGCGGTGAAGGTGGACGGGGAGGTCCGACTGAGGCTTCCCGTTCACACCCTGGGGGGCATCGTCTGCTTCGGCAATGTCCTGTGCAGTCCCTTTCTCCTGGGGTTTTGCGCCGAAAACGACGTGACCATCAGTTTCCTGACGGAGCACGGCAGGTTTCTTGCCCGAGTCCTGGGGCCGGTCTCGGGAAATGTCCTGCTGCGGCGGATCCAGTACCGCAAGGCCGACGATCCGCAGTCTAGCGCGGAAATTGCCGCCTCCGTTCTCACGGGAAAACTGGCCAATTGCCGTACGGTGCTCCGCAGGGTCCTTCGGGACCATGAAGACAAGGTGAACGCTCCAGCCATCCAGGACGCGGCATCCAGGCTGACCCAGTGCCTGGAGCGACTGGGTTTTCAAACCACCCTGGATGCTCTGCGGGGAATCGAGGGGGAGGCGGCCCATGGTTACTTCAGCGTCTTCCGGGAACTCATCCTCGCTCAAAAGGAAGATTTTACGTTCCAGGAAAGAAACCGGCGCCCGCCCCTGGACAATGTGAATTCCCTTCTCTCGTTCCTGTACACCTTGCTCATGCATGATGTTCGCTCGGCCCTGGAATGCGTGGGCCTGGATCCGGCCGTCGGGTTTCTTCACCGGGACCGGCCCGGTCGGCCTGGACTGGCCCTGGATGTCATGGAGGAGTTTCGGCCTTTTCTGGCCGACAGGCTGGCTCTGTCCCTGATCAACTTGAAGAAAGTCCAGGGAGGCGGCTTCAAAAAGACCGATACGGGAGCCGTCATCATGTCCGATGAAACCAGAAAGGAGGTGATCGTCGCGTACCAAAACAGGAAACAAGAGGAGATTCTGCATCCTTTTCTGGGAGAGAAGGTCCGCGTGGGCATGCTCTTTCACATCCAGGCGCTGCTCCTGGCCCGGTCCTTGAGGGGTGAGCTGGATGCGTATCCGCCGTTCATCTGGAAATAGGATGAGTCATGATGGTTGTGGTCAGCTACGACGTTTCGACCATGGATTCGGAGGGGCAAGGCAGGCTCCGGAGGGTCGCCAAAGCATGCAAGGATTACGGGCAGAGGGTCCAGTTCTCGGTCTTCGAATGCTCCTTGGATCCGGCTCAGTGGGTTCGCCTGCGAGACCGCCTGCTCAAACTCATCGATCCCGAGAAGGACAGCCTGCGTTTCTATTTCCTCGGGGCCAACTGGAGGCGCCGCGTGGAACATGTGGGAGCGAAAAAGGTGGTCGATCCCGAAGAACCGTTGGTGGTTTGAGAAGAAAACGCGAACCGCAAGTTCCCATTGGTGGGCTTGGGGGCATTTTGCAGGCGGGGCGAGACTCTTGGAGGCATTGGGCTGAGGACAGGTTCGCGGAAGTGAAAACATTAGGTAATTTAGGTTGTTAGGAGTATTGGGTTTGGGGCCGTTCACGAAGGGGAAGTATCCCGCGCAGATGTTCGCGGAAAATCCACTGCAAAGCCTTCGTCAGCAACGATCCCGAAGATCAATGTCGCCC
>JARKQW010000379.1 GCA_029974695.1 Syntrophobacteraceae bacterium
AATGTGAATCAGCGGATTTGCCCGCACCTGCTGTTCGAGATCGTACAGGTAGGATTGGACGTTCTCTCCCCGCCATGTTCTGAACAAGGATCTCGCCGCACCTCCCAATTCGGCGGTCCGTTCCACGATGTGGACTTCGTAACCCTGCTCGGCAAGCGTCCTGGCGGCCATCATGCCGGCAATGCCTCCCCCGATGACGAGGGACACGGGGTTGAGGGGCACTTCGGTATCCTGGAGGGGCTCGAGGAGGGTGGCTTTGGCCACGGCCATGCGAACCAGGTCCTTGGCCTTTTCCGTGGCGGTGACCGGATCGTTCTTGTGCACCCAGGAGACCTGGTTGCGGATGTTGGCCATGTCAAAGAGATAGCGATTCAACCCTGCGCTGACGAGGGTTTCCTGGAACAGGGGCTCATGGGTTCGAGGGGTGCATGCGGCCACCACCACCCGGTTGATCCCCTTCTCCCGAATGACTTCGGCCATCTTGGTCTGGGTATCCTGGGAACAAGAGTAGAGGTTCTCCTCGGCATAGACGACGAAGGGAAGTCTCTTGGCGTACTCCCGTACCTCCGGCACGTTGACCACTCCTCCGATGTTGATCCCGCAGTGGCAGACAAAGACGCCCACTCGAGGGACTTCTCCCCGAATGTCCGTCTGGGAGGGCGTACTGGGTTCCCGTGTCACGGTCCAGCGAACGTCGTTGAGGAGGACGCCGGAGGACGCCGCCGCCGCCGAACCTTCCACCACGGCCTGTGGGATATCCTTCGGCCCCTGGAACGTGCCGCAGACGAAGATGCCGGGCCGGGAGGCGGCAACGGGAGCGAAGCTGTCGGTCTTGGCAAATCGATACTGGTTGAGCTCGATCCCCAATCGATTGGCCAGGTCCAACAGTTCCTGCCCCACTCGAAATCCCACGGAAAGCACGACGAGGTTGAAGACCTCCCGTTGCTGCCGGCCGTCTTCTCCCACGTATTGGATTTCCAGGTCTCCGTCTCCCACCGGGGAAATGGAATGAACTCGGGAACGGATGAAACGAACGCCGTGCTCTTCCTTGGCCCGCTCGTAGTACTGATCGAAATCCTTCCCGTAGGTACGCATATCCATAAAGAAAATGGCGGCATCCATGGGTCCGTGGGCATGTTCCTTGGCGATCACCGCTTCCTTGACCGCGTACATGCAGCAGACAGCCGAACAGTAGGGATTTCCCGCCACGTTGATGTCCCGGGACCCCACGCATTGGAGCCAGGCGATCTTCTTGGGTTCTTCCCGGTCATAGGGACGCATCAGGTGTCCTCGGAAGGGACCGGACGCACTCAGGATGCGCTCGAATTCGAGACTGGTGACCACGTTGGGAAGGCGAGCGTAGTCATAGGTATCGTATTCGGACGGATCGAACACCTCGTTGCCCCCGGCCAGGATCACCGCTCCCACCTCGACTTCCACCCTTCGCAGGGTATCGTCGAACCGGACGGCCTTGGCCAGGCAGACGGTTTCACAAAGTCCGCACCCCACGCAGGAATCCGGGTCGATGGAGTAGACCAGGGGCACGGCCTGGGGATAGCGAATGGAGGTGGCCGCCCGGGTATCGAGCCCCGCGTTGAACTCGTTGACGGCGGGGACCGGACATACCTGGGCACAGACTCCGCATCCCGTGCATTTTTCCAGATCGATGAACCGCGGGTAGCTCTTGAGAAGGGCCTTGAAGTGCCCCGCCTCCCCCTCGATTGCCTCGACCTCGGCGTTGGTGATGATTCGAATGTTTAGATGCCGGCCGACCTCGACCAGCTTGGGAGAGATGATTCACATGGCACAGTCGTTGGTCGGAAACGTCTTATCCAACTGGGCCATGAGACCCCCGATGCAGGAAGCTCGGTCGACCAGGTAGACGAAGTATCCCGAGTTCGCCAGATCCAGGGCGGCCTGCATGCCGGCGATGCCGGCGCCGACCACCATCACGGCTCCCACTTTCTCTTTTCGTTCCGTATGATTCATGGCCATTCCTCCATGTTCGGTGTCCCTTGCCGATGCTCTTCCCGGGTGAAACGCCCGCGGCTTCTGCCCGTTGCATGGGAAGATTCCGCAGGGATCGACGGTCCCGGACCCCGCCGGGGGCCGAGGCCGGACGACTTATGCAGCCAGGCTTATGAACCGCGGGGTCGTGCCTTCGTAGCCCTTCAGTTCCACCTGCCCGGCCTTTTCGAGGTCCGTCAGTCGCAGGGAAACTTCATAGACGCTCAACTTGGTTTTCCGCGAGATCTCCCGCACGGATTGAGCGCCCTCCTTCAGTACCTCCAGGATCAACGCCTTCTGGTACTCGAGCCCGGCAACGGTCTTGAGGACCTGTTTGAATTGATCTTCCTCCAGCTTCCTGTGGTACACGTTTTCCCGTTCCGTGAGCTGGCGCTCCATTCCCGTGAGCCAGCGAAACCGTACGGAATTGAGCACTCCCGCCACCGCCGCCAAGGGGAGACTGAAGGTCTCCGGATCAAAGGGCCCCAGCTTCCGGGTCCGCTCGGTCAGCTCCGTCACGTAGTCGGCGAAGAGCTGTCCCTCGGCAGCGCTGACCCATCGCACTTCCGCTCGATCCGCACCGACTCCCGACAGGTC